>NZ_JBFULD010000047.1:0-17030 GCF_056400505.1 Terrabacter sp. P5_B1 | reverse complement strand
GCGGCCGAGGTAGCCGGCGCTGTAGGCGGCGTAGGCGCCGACCACGATGAGGGCCAGGGCGGAGATGACATGGTCGTCGATCAGCGGGTTGGTCGAGCCGGTGGGCTTGCCGGCGACGGCCGAGGCCAGCGGCCAGCTGGCGAGCCACATCATCGTCAGCAGCACGACCCCGGACGCCGCGGCGATGCGCAGGGCAACCCCGAGGATCAGCGCGGCACCGATACCGAGCAGGCCGAGCATGAACAACCAGTTGATCACCGGGTTTCCGGCGATCGAGTTGAAGAGGCTCTGCAGCGGTCCGGCGTCCACGCCGGACAGGAACCCCTTGGTCGGGGATCCCCCGTTGATCCAAGCCTTCGCGCTGGGGGTGGCGTAGCCCAGGCCGAAGGTCTTGTCGAGGAACGCCCACAGGAACGTGACACCCAGCGCCAAGCGCAGAAGGTTCAGCGCCACCCGTCCGACCCGGGCGGCGGTCAGCGATGAGGGCTCGGACTCCCCGCCCATCACCCGTGGGTCGGTGGTGGCAAGCGAGAGGTCTACCCGGTCGGGAACTGCGGGCAGGGTGGATGCGGCCATCACGGCACGTCCTTTGATATCGAACGCCCAGCAAGGCGGCTCGGCCTGAAGGACGGTCAACGCCGCTCTGTCCGCGGCGTGCGGGCGTCCTTCGCGCGTGACGGTCGGTGACCGCCAAGCCTCTCGCGTCGTTCTCGCTCGACGCTATCCTAGTTCGGACTAACTAGCAACAAATCTCTAGAATCCATCGGGGTCTATGGTGCTGGCATGGCGGAGTGGAGTTTCTTGACGAACCACGCGCAGGCGTTGCTGTGTATCGCGCACGACCCCGGKGTGCGGCTGATCGATGTCGCGGCTGCGTTGGGGATCACCGAGCGCAGCGCCTACGGCATCGTCAACGATCTGGCCCAGGGCGGGTTTTTGGTGAAGCAGAAGGACGGACGCCGCCACCGCTACGAGGTGCAGGGGCATCTGCCCCTGCCGGGGGCGGTGATCCGCTCGACCACCGTGGGCGAGGTCCTGGCCTTGCTGATCGGGGACAGCGGCGCTGTCGCACCGGTGGCGCAGCGGTTACCGCCGGTCGTGGCCTGAGATGCGCCCGCCCGCGACGGCCAGCCTTGGAGACGCGGGACCCGAGCCGCTGCCGCCTCCCGATCTGACGCCGGTCCGCGAGCGGGACGTGGTGGTGCGCCCGTTTCCGTCCAGCCGCCGGCTGGTGACCGCGGCGGTCCGCGCCGGCCGCCGGGTGATGCCGATGCATGGGCTGTTCGACGTCGACATCACCACCGCGCGGCGCCTGCTAGCCGCACACGAGCCTCCCCTGTCACTGACCGGGTTCGTCGTCGCCTCGATCGGCAGAGCAGCGGGCGCCCACCCGCAGGTGCACGCCTACCGTGACTGGCGGGGTCGGCTGGTCGAACACCGTTTCGTCGACGTGCAGACCCTGATCGAGATCCCCACCAGCCAAGGACCGTTCGGGCTCGTCCACATCGTCCGCGACGCCGACATCCGAAGCGTCGCCGACATCAGTGCCGAGCTGCGCGCCGTGAAGGCCGACGCCGCCAGCACCACCAGTGGTCGCCTGTTGACCACCCTAGGTCCGGCCCTGGGACGGGTCCCCGGGCTGTACCCGTTGATGTACGCCGGCATGAGCCGCTCGCGCCGCGCCCACTTGGCCACCGGGACCGTGCAGGTCACCGCCGTCGGCATGTTCGCCGAGGGCGGGGGCTACGCGATCGCCCCACCCACGCTCGCGTCCCTCCTGCTGGTGGTGGGCGGGGTCAGCCGACGTCCACGCGCCATCGGCGACCGCGTCGAGGTCCGAGACGTCCTCGATCTCACGTTGACCATCGACCACAACGTCGTCGACGGCAGCCCCGCCACACGGTTCGCGGCCGACCTGCGACAGGCACTGCACACCGCGGCCGTCCTTCCCGACGCCACCGCATCGGATCGCCCGCGCGGGCGCTGAGGCGCCGCCGGCGCGTGTGCGTACAGACTTGCGTCATTTGGCCGCCTACCGGGCGCATGCGTCTCACCCAAATGATGCCCCGTTGAGGACGGGACGTCCGACCATGCCCCGTTGAGGACGGGACGTCCGACCATGCCCCGTTGAGGACGGGACGTCCGACCATGCCCCGTTGAGGACGGGACGTCCGACCATCCCGCGTGGATGGCGACACGGCGCCAATTCGGTTGCCCGTCAACAGGGACCCTGTCACGCTCGCGAGATGTCCAGCAGCATCGCCGACAAGCTCTTCGACCGGTTCGGGGAGACCGCCATCGCTGTGGTGAAGGCGCGTCCTGAGGTGGATCCGGCGATGGTCCAGGACATCTTCGACGAAGCGGCGACGATGCTGCATAACGGACTCGCCCTCGACCATTTGGATGGCCACGACGCCGACATTGTTATCTCGGAGTTGTGCGTGGCCCTCACTGATGCGGACCCGACGACCGCGCTGTTGACCCGGTTCTACGCCGCCACCGACAACCCCACGGGACTGCACGACCCAATAGGGGTTGCCGTGGCATATGAGAACGTTCTGAGGATCTTGCAGCTGTGACGCTTCCGGGCTGACACGCAAGCCGGCTTCATGGCGCACCTCGCAACCCAGGAATTACCGAATCCTCCTTGAGCGCAACCACGCCCTCTGGGGCACGCGACCGAGAGCGCCCGGCCGGCACCTGCGTCACTTCGCCGCATAGCGGGCGGCAGCGGTGACGAGACTCTGGCTTGATGAGCGGCGTTTGTGTGGGAGCGCAATTTCGTCTGGGGACAAGCAGCATGATCGAGCCGCGACTCGACGCTGCGTGTACTCGGGGCACCCCGGCGGGTTGCACCCCGCCCAGCCCGATGCTGCTTCGTTTGCCCGTCAGCTGTTCAGCCCATCGGCATCGTCTGGCCGGAAGGAATCGTCAGGCCCGGCAGCGCGTGGGGTGCGGCCACAAGGAGAAGACCAAGAGTCAGCAGTATGGCTGCGGTCGCAAAGGTGAGGCCGCGACGCCACGGGATGGTTTTCTCTACGGCGATCAAGGCGGCCACGAACGCCATCCAAGTCATGCTCATCACGCCCAGGGCGAAGAGAGAGGCCATGAGCGCCCAACAGCATCCGACGCACCAGGCGCCGTTTCGCATTCCCATCCGCACGGCCCCGGTGCGTCCTTCGCGCCACGAACCAAGGAGAGTGCCGAGCGGGCTGCGACACTTTGCCAAGCACACGTTCTTGAGCGGCGTGATCTCGTACACGGCGGCCACCACGAGGGTCGCCGCAGCGACAAGGCGACCCCCGCGCTCCCAGCTGAGCGCCTCACCGAAAGCCGACGAGAGAAGCACCCCAACGGCATAGGCGACCAGTCCGGCAGCAGCCCACGTGAGCAGATACCCGCCCGTGAACAACCACGGCGACAGCGTCGAGTTCTCTTTCGTGACCTTGGCGTACAAGGCGATCGTCGGCGCCACCGAGGGCAGCATCATGGCGGCCATCATCACGACCCAGATGGTCAGGAACCACCCGAGGGTCCCTAGATTCGTCCACGGTCCAGCATCCATGCCGGACATCTCCCGCGCGGCCCAGACCCAGCCGAGGCCGGCCACCGTGAACAGGACTGCGACCAGACCAAGCCGGGCGCGCGCCGCGGCATACGCAGGCGCCAAACCTGCCTCGACGCGCGGCGCGGCCGACGATCCCATCGGGGTCAGGCGGCCCAGGAGAACTCGGATGTCGACAACCCGGTCTTGCCCTCGTAGGAGATTCCGAAGGCGTTGATCCGGGTGCGCTTCGCCTCAGCCATGGTGAGGTTCGACGCGACGGGGTGGAACATGCCGCTGAAGCGCACCRGTTCGCCGGTCTCCACCCCGAACGGGACGATGTCCTCGATCTCGAAGTCGATGGCGTCCCCCACCCGGACGCTGTGGACCAGACCGTCGTCTCTCACGTCGATCGTGGCGCGCTCCACGCCGACGACATCGCCGACGAGCGGCGCGAGCGCACCCATCGGGCCACCCAGCTGGCCGCCGAACACCTGGACGAGCTTGTCGAACTGCTCATCACTGGCCTCGTCGTCGACGTAGACACCGAGCCGCCAGTTGCCCTCGGTCATCACCTTCGGGGTGTCAGCGATCAACACGACCCTTCGCCCCGCGATGTCAGTGCCCTCCACCGTCCCCTCGCGGATGTTGAAGACGAAGGTGACCCGGCAATAGTCGTAGGTGGCGCCATGGTCCAAGGAGAGGTTGCACGGACACATCAGCTCGCACGAGCAGGTCTCCACGTAGCTGCCGGTTAGATTCCAAGCCATCGCGGCGCTCCTTCCCCAGCCCTTCCAGTCTCGCCATCCCGGCGAGGGCCGTCAACGGCCGGAAAACCGACCGGTACGCCGCATAACGGGGCTCACCGCTCGCCCCAAGGCCTTTGCGCCAGCACTATCCGCAACTGCCGGAATGGATCCCCATGCAGGTTGGCCTCGATGGTGGGGGACCGGCGTGGGGGCGGCTCGAGCAACCCGCCGCGAGCAGCACCCCCGACGTCACGACTCCAAAGCCGATGGCAGGCCGCCACCGAGCGCGCTAGACGGTCCGCGGCCCGACAGGCTCAGTGCCCCCGGAGCCCTTCAAGCCTGCGTTCGTTCCGGTGGCCACCCTCGAAAGCGTCCTCCTCCATGGGCGGCCCGTGTGTCACGACAGACACAGCCGCGAGCTCACCGAGACGATGCACCGAGACGATGCATCGAACGGTTGTAGCCCTAGGCAGATGCAGACCCCGTCGTCGAGGCAAGGAGTCGTCGCGCTCGACGACCAAGGTCACTCAGGTCCACCCGACCCTCCTCGGCCGCGGCCGCCAAACGCGCAGCCAAGTCCAAGGCCTCGTCGAGCTCAGGGCCGACGACGGCGGCCTCCTGACCCATGTCACGAAGGATCGTGCCCTCAGCCCTCGAGGCGATCAGGGGATCGGATATCCCATCGATCCAGACCCGGGTGCGGCGGCCATCCCCGCGGTCCTCCCCGGTGATTCGCTCGAGGGCAAAGATGCGATCCGCACGCGCGAACTTGCCGAAGCCCAAAGCCACCATCCGAGTGTCTGACCCCACGTGGACATCTTGACACCGGCCCGGTTGGTTGTTGGCGCGTTCCTCGGCGGGACGAGTGGAGCCAGGAGGATCCTGAACCCATGGCAGCAAGCACGTCGCCGAGGAACATGGCCATCCCCCTGGCCGCGTTCGTCGCCGGCGCGGTCGTGGCCCTGCTCGTCGGGGTGTTCGGCAAGGTGCACGACCCGACCCTGGCCGGCACCACGACTTTCGGCTTCCGCACGGTCATCGACATGAAGGTCGTGCTGTCCGTGGCGATCGGAGTCCTCGCCGTGCTCCAGCTCGTCGGAGCACTCTGGATCTACGGCAAGCTCGGCACCCCCGCGCCCTCGTGGGTCGGGACTGCCCACCGGATCTCCGGCGCAGTTGCTGTCGTGCTCATCATGGTGGTCGCCTACCACTGCCTCTGGGCGCTGGGACTGGAGACCGGGACGTTCGCCGCCGGAGGCGCCGTGCCGCCGCGCACCGTCCTCCACGGGGTTCTCGGCTGCGTCCTGATCGGCGCTGTGGTGGTCAAGGTGGTGGCGGTACGGTCACACCGCGCGCCCGGGTGGTTCCTCCCCGTGGCCGGCGGCCTGCTCTTAACCCTCATCGTGCTCGTCGTGCTGACCTCGGCCGGCTGGTACATCAGCACCAATGGCTGGCCCGGCTCGGGCGGCTACGGCTGAGCCCATCCGTGTGCGGCACCGCGGAATCAAGAGGGCGTCCGGCGCGCGACTGTTCTCCCCTTTCGGAGCTCGCCGACGGATAGGTCAGCCCACGTCGTGGGTCAGTTGATCGATCACGGCCGCAACGGCGAGCAACAGCACGGCATTCTGGCCGTCGGCGACCTCGACTCCATACGTGTCCGCGACCCGGAACCACTTTTTGGAGACCTCCGCCGCCTTCGCACCGTCCGCCGTGATCTCGTACTCGTGGTCGACGAGATTGCCCTGGACCTCCATGTCCGGACCGTCCGCCACGTCGACCGAGAACCGCTCACGCAACGGCGAGATCAGCGCCTTCTTCACCGTGGCGACGGTTCGCCCGGACGGGTCCTCGATCTCCATGGTGTCGCGCACCCGCAGCTTGCGCTCCTGGAGCTTCAGCAGCTCGTTTCCCGAGGCATCTTCCAGGACCAGGGTGTCGCGGATCCGCATCGCCTTGCCGTTCACCTTGAAAATGCGCTGACCCTGCTCGTCCTCGATCCAGTAGTCGTCACCGATGGAGACGAGCTTCTGCCGCATGCGATAGGTCGTGCGGCCCTCGCCGCGCCGGTCATCTCTGCGCTCCTCGCGTCGTTCACGACGCCGATCTCCCAAACCCACAGCTGCCTCCTCAGGTCACCCGCCTCTGTCGAACCCGTCCAGTACATGCCTGGCGGCAGCCGGACGTCTACGCCCGCAGCGGGTGATCCGAGTTCAGCCCTGAGCCAGCAGCGCCCTTCGTGCCCGGCACCTACGGATGGCTGGCCGGTGATAAGTCGGGCAATCTCGGCATTTCGCCTCGCGATTCGCGATGCCGGACATAGCCTCTGGGAGCCCACAGGAAACACTCAGAAACCAGGTCATGAACCCACGTCTTCGCTTGACCCTCGTCGTCGCTGCCGCTCTGCTCGCCCTTACCGGCTGCAAGGAGTCGGCACCCGAGGCCATGAGCCCGGTCGCTCTCGTCGGCTCGCAGCCCGTCGCCACCCCCGCCACCGCAGCGACCACCGACACCCCCGCGACCACCACCACCACGACCACTCCTGAAATCACTCCACCGACGCCGACCGTCGACACCGCCACCGCCGAGCGAGCCGCTGCAGTGGTTGCCGCAGCCAAGGTGCAGGCAGCTGCCAAGGCGGAGGCCGACGCCAAGGCCGCTGCGGCGAAGGCTGCGGCCAAGGCAAAGGTCGCCGCGGCAAACGCCAAGGCTCAGGCCGCCGCTCGCACAAAGGCCGCTGCGACGGCCCGAGCGGCTGCCGAAGCAAAGGCCAGGGCGGCCGCGCAGGCGCAGGCGGCGCAGGCACAGGCGGCGCAGGCACAGGCGGCGCAGGCGCAGGCGGCCGCCCAGGCAAGGGCTGCGGCAAGCGTCTACTACGCCAACTGCTCCGCAGTCCGTGCGGCCGGTGCTGATCCGATCTATGCCGGCCAGCCGGGGTACTCCCGCAAGCTCGACCGGGACGGGGACGGCATCGCCTGCGAGTGACGAGGCGAGCCGACGCTGAGGGCTGCGCAGGTCAGGCAGTGAAGCCCGTCGAGCGGATGACCCTCGCCGGGACGCCTGCAGCGATCGTGTCGGCGGGGACGTCCTTGGTGACGACCGCGCCCGCGCCGATCACGGCACCGTCGCCGATGGTGACACCCGGCACGACCGTGACGCCGGCTCCCAGCCAGACGTCGCGGCCGATCACCACGGGAGCCGGCTCCATGTCGGCGCGCCGTGCCGGGTCCATCGAGTGGTTGAGCGTCGTCAGCGTGCTGCCGTGGCCGATCAGCGACCCGTCGCCGATGGAGATGCCGCCGGTGTCCTGGAAGCGGCAGCCCATGTTGATGAAGACGCCCTCGCCGAGGGTGAGGTTCTGGCCGAACTCGGAGTAGAACGGCGGGAAGACCGTGACCGACTCGGCGACGGGCCTGCCCGTCAGCCGGGACAGCAGCGCCCGCACCTCGTCCGGCGAGCGGTAGGCGCCGTTCAGCTCGGCGAGCGTCCGCAACGCCTCCTGCGACGCGGCGTGCATGAACTCGTGCGCCTCCGACCCGCCCTCGATGAGGCGTCCGCTGTTCACGTGGTCGAGGAACTCGTGCAGGTCCATGCGTCACACCTTTCTACCGGCCGGCTCGCCGGCGAACCGAGACAGACCCTCACAGCGTCAGCAGCACCTTGGTCGCGCGGCGCTCGTCCATGGCCTTGTAGCCCTCGGCGGCGTCCTCGAGCGGGAGGGTGAGGTCGAAGACCTTGCCGGGGTTGATCTTCCGGTCCCAGATGAGCTCGATCAGGTGCGGCAGGTACTCGCGCACCGGCGCGGGCCCGCCGTGGATGTGGACGCCGGCCATGAACAGCTCGTCGCCGGGGATCGCCACGTCGTGGGAGACGCCGACGAAGCCGACGTGTCCGCCGGCGCGTGCCGAGTGGATGGCCTGCATCATCGCCTCCTGCGTGCCGACCGCCTCGATGACCGAGTGCGCACCGAGTCCGCCGGTCAGCTCCTTGACGCGCGCCACACCGGCCTCGCCGCGCTCCTCGACGATGTCGGTCGCGCCGAACTCGCGCGCGAGCGCCTGCCGGTCGGCGTGCCGGCTGAAGGCGATGATCCGCTCCGCGCCCAGCTCGCGGGCGGCCAGGACGCCGAGCAGCCCCACCGCGCCGTCGCCGACGACGGCCACGGTCTTGCCGGACCCGGCCTCGGCTGCGACCGCGGCGAACCATCCCGTGCCCAGCACGTCGGAGGCCGCCATGAGCGACGGGATCAGGTCGGCGTCGGGCTGGCCGGGGGTGGCGACGAGCGTGCCGTCGGCCAGCGGGATCCTGGCCAGCTCCGACTGGGTGCCGAGCGTGCCCATGAGAACGCGGTGCACGCAGTACGCCTGGTAGCCGGCCTGACAGATCTCGCACGTGTTGTCCGAGGCCCAGAAGGATCCGACGACGAAGTCGCCGACGTGGACGGTGCGCACCTCGGAGCCGACCTCCTCGACGACGCCGACGTACTCGTGCCCCATCACCTGGTGGTCGACCGGCTCGGCGCCGCGGTAGGGCCACAGGTCGCTGCCGCAGACGCACGTCGCGGTGAGGCGGATGATCGCATCGGTCGGCTCGATGATCCTCGGGTCCTCGCGCTCCTCCACCCGCACGTCGCCGGGTCCGTACATGACTACTCCACGCATCGCGTGAACTCCTTCGATCGCTTCACTCGTGGGGCCAGCGGCCCACCGGGGCCGGATCGGCCCACCCCACGAGTGAAGCCCCCGACGAGAGGAAGGGCGAGTCCCTGTCGAGGGACGTACTGACAGGGCACCTCTCACGGCTCGGCCCACCTCGCCAACCGGCCTAGTCTCGACAGCGTGGACAACCGCCGAGAGGTGCGCGAGTTCCTCATGACCCGCCGCGCCCGCATCACCCCCGCCCAGGTCGGCCTCCCCGTCGGCCGCGGCCGACGCGTCCCCGGTCTGCGCCGCAGCGAGGTCGCCACGATCGCCGGGCTCAGCGTCGAGTACTACGCCCGCCTCGAGCGCGGCCAGATCGCCGGCGCGTCGACCGGCGTCCTCGACGCGCTCGCCCGCGCCCTGCACCTCGACGACACCGAGCGCGCTCACCTGCTCGACCTCGCGAGGGCAGCCGACGGCATACCAACGTCCGGGCGCCCACGCCGACGGGCCGCGGGCAAGCCCGCGTCACGGCCGAGCCTGCAGTGGGCGCTCGAGTCGATCCGCGACGGTGTCGCCTTCGTCCGCGACCCGCACCAGAACCTGCTCGCCACCAACGCCCTCGGCCGCGCCTTCTACTCGCCCGTCATCGGCGAGGGCGGGCGGATGCCGAACCTGGCCCGGTTCCAGTTCCTCGACCGGGCGTCGCGGGAGTTCTACCCRGACTGGGACCTCTTCGCCGAGATGTGCGTCGGCATCATGCGTGCCGAGGCCGGCCGCGACCCGCACGACCGCGGCCTCCAGGACCTCGTCGGTGAGCTGTCCACCCAGAGCGAGGTGTTCCGACGCCTGTGGAGCGCCCACAACGTGCGCACCCACGGCACCGGCACCAAGCGCTTCAACCACCCCGTCGTCGGCGAGCTGACCCTGACCTACGAGGAGCTCGCCATCACCGCCGAGCCCGGCCTCGTCCTCATGGTCTACACGGCCGAGCCCGGCTCCTCGTCCGCGGAGCGGCTCCAGCTGCTCGCCTCCTGGGCAGCCTCGACGCCGTCACCCACAGCGACCACCGACGCGACCACCGACGCGACCACCGACGCGACCACCGACGCGGCCGCCGCCCCGTCGGTGAGCGACTGATCGAGCTCTCAACAATCGATGCGGGACCGTGCAGGGTGTGCCCGTACAGTCGGACGGGTATCTCCATCGTTGACCGACCCCCGATCTCCGTGAGCGCCCCCACCATGACGACACCGACCCTGACTGCCGTGCCGTCGGCCAGGCGTACGCGCCTGCTCCCACCGACTCCCCGCCGCCAGTACCTCGTGCCGTCCGTGCTCGCGGTCGTCTTCGTCGTGACCGAAGGCCTGGCGCAGGCCGTGACGCCCTTCATCCGCAATGACGACTGGCCCTTCCTGCTGCCGCCGAACATGCACGGCGTGGTGCCGATCTCCTACTGGGACAAGAGCGAGGGCCGCTGGCTCAACACCGTGTGGTGGACCTTCATCGGGCAGCACGGCACCGCGACCTCCGCCGCGCTGACGTATGCCGTCGCCTACGTCCTGCTCGTCGCCGGCATGTGGCGGGCGCTGCACCGCGCGGGGATCCGACCCGGTCCGGTCGCCGACGTGCTCCTCGGTGTCGCGCTCTACGCCTCGGCCGTCTGGGTGCAGCTGCTCTACTGGCCCGGCACCCTGACGCCGTCCGTCGTCGTGGGCGCGGTGGCGATGTGGCTGCTGCCGTGGGCGGTGCGCTCACCGCGGCGCCTGGTGATCCTCGTGCTCCTGGCCGAGGTCGCGGCCGTCCTCACCTACCCCCCGGTGGGAGTGGTCGTGCTCGCCTTCGCGGTGGTGCTGCTGCGGACCGCCCCGTGGCGCCGCGTGCTCGCGGTCGTCGCCACGTGGCTGGGCGGCTTCGCCCTCGCCGTCCTCATCGCCTACACCCTGAACTGGCTGCTCAACGGGCACTTCCGCCTGCAGCTCGCCTCGTGGCGCCACCCCAACCCGCTGACCTCCTTCCAGGCGCTGGTCGTCAACGCGGGCCGGTGGTTCACGACGGTCGGAGAGCTGTGGGCCGCGCAGTGGTGGCTGGGACTGATCGCGCTGGCGGGAGTCGTCCTCGGTTGGCGCGACGCCACCGTCCGGCCTCGGCTGCAGCGCCTCCTCGTCGTCTTCGCCGTCGCCCTCGGGATGGACGCTTTGCAGACGCTCGTGACCGGCACCGTCACCGAGGCCAGGGGCCAGCTGTGGACGTGGCCGTTCGCGCTGCTGCCCGCCGCGCTGCTTCTCGCGGGCCGGCCTAATCGCGCGGAGCAGCCGGCCGCACGGTCCGGGACGCTGACTCGGGCGGCCACGGGGCTGCTCGCGGTGCTGGCCGTGGGCGGGGTGCTCGCCTGGCGGGCCGACATCTCCAAGCACCAGGCCGTGCGACAGCAGTATGCCGCGATCGCCGCCGAGGCCACGGCCCACCAGACCGGCACCGCCGCCCCGACGGTCATCGTCTACCAGGACCCGAAGCTGGCGACCACGAGGTCGGGCCRGATCATGGCCAGCACCCTGATGATGGCGGTGCACGAGGAGCAGGGCGGTGCCATCCCCCTGCGGTGCAGCCCCACCGACTGCTTCGACGTGGCGACACGGCTCGTCTTCAGCCCCGGGTCCCGGACGGTCGTCCGGCTCGGCACGGTCACCGGCCGCGAGCTCGTCGCGGTGGTCGTGCCGACACCGCCGAGCTGGCTCTGACCGACCACGCAGCCGTGCCGGCCGGGCGCCCGCGGGGGTCGCGCCGGTGGACCGCTACTTCACGGAGCCGGCGGTGAGCCCTCCGACGAGGTGCTTCTCGATGATCGCGAAGAGGATCACGACCGGGACGACGGCGATGACCGAGGCAGCGAAGAGCTGGTCCCAGTGCTGCTCGTAGCCGGTGATGTAGGCCCGCATGCCGACCGTCAGCGGCTTCTTGTCGTCGTCGATCATCAGCGTCAGGGCCACGACGTACTCGTTCCACGCTGCGATGAACGTGAAGATCGTCGCCGTGACGAGGCCCGGCAGGGTCAGGGGCAGCATGACGCGGCGCAGGATCTGCCACCGGGTCGCGCCGTCCAGGGCGGCGGCCTCCTCGACCTCGAGCGGGATCGAGGCGAAGAAGCCGTGCAGGATCCAGACCGCGAAGGCGAGGTTGAACCCGGCGTTCGTGAAGATCAGCGCCCCGTAGGTGTTGATCATGTTGAGCTCGAAGAACTGACGGTAGAGGCCGACGACGAGCGAGGTGGGCGCGAACATCTGCGTCACGAGCACGAGCAGCAGGAACGGCCCGCGACCCGGGAAGCGGTGCCGGGCCGTCATGAAGGCGGCCGGGATCGCGACGAGGACGACGATGACCGTCGAGCCGGTCGCGACGATGAGCGAGGTCTTGAGCCAGTTGACGAACCGGTCGTCACCGAGCACCTGGGCGTAGGTGTCCAGCTGCCACACGTTGGGCAGGAAGCTCGGCGGCGTGCTCTTGACGTCGGTGCTCGTGCGCAGCGAGTCGAGCACCATCACGAGGTAGGGCGCGACGAAGACGAGCGCGACCAGCGCGCCGCCGATCGCCATGAGGACGCGCTTGCGTCGACGGGGGTCGCTCTGGTGCGCCCGATTGCCCTGCGGTTCGGGGGCGCCCGGCCTCACGGGGGCTGCAGCCGTCGTGGTGCTCATCGGCTCGTCTCCTCGCGCCAGTTGATGATCTTGAGGTAGATCCCGACGACGACGAGGATCAGCACGACGTTGAAGATGCCTGCCGCCGCCGACATGCCGACGTCCTTCTCCTGGCTCTTGAAGGCCAGCTTGTACATGAACGTGATCGTCGTGTCGTGCAGGTAGCCCGGGTTGCGGTCGTTGAGGGTGTAGATGATCGGGAAGCTGTTGAAGACGTAGATGACGTTGAGCACCGTCGCGATCATCAGGGCCGGCCGCATCAGCGGCAGCGTGATGTTCCAGTAGCGCTGCCACGGGCTCGCACCGTCGACCGTCGCCGCCTCCATGACGTCATCGGGGATCGCGCCGAGACCGGCGATGAAGACGAAGATCGTGAAGGGCAGCGAGACGAAGACACCGACGACGACCATCGAGAACATCGTCCAGCTGTCGTCGCCGAGGAAGTCGATCGGCGTACCGATGATGTGCAGCGAGAGCAGGACGTGGTTGATGATCCCGTAGTTGTAGTCGTAGAGCAGGACGAACAGCTGGCTGGTGATGACGAGCGAGGCCGCCCACGGGATGATGACCGCCCACCGCACGAAGCGTCGGCCGGGGAAGCTCTTGCTGAGGAACTGCGCCAGCGCGAGGCTGAGGACGATCGTGACGGCGACGACCGCGACGACCCAGATCACCGTGTTGCGCAGGACCGTGCCGAGGTCGGGGTGCGCGAGCACGTTGGTGTAGTTGGTCCAGCCGGCGTCGCCCTTGCGCAGCCCGGTGATGGAGTACTCACCGCGTGAGGCGTCGAAGAGCTTGATCGCCGGGTAGAGGACGACGCCCAGGATGAGCGCCAGCGCCGGCGCGAGCCAGAGCAGCGCGACGAGCGGGTGGACCTGGCCGATGCGGCCGGCCCGTCGGCGACGGCCCGCGCGCAACGGCATACGGGAACGGCCCTGCCCCGACCCCGCCGACGTGGCGGGGTCGGGGCTCACCGTGGTGCTCTCGGTCATCGGGGTGGTATGCCTCAGCCGCCGTTTTCGGCGGTCTTCTGCAGGCCGTCGAGGGTGGCCTTGGGGGAGCCGGTCATGGCGCCGCCGAGGTTCTGCTGGACGGCGAGCTTGACCTTGTCCCACGTCGGGTCGTCGGTCGGCGTCAGCTTCGCGTTGGGCAGCGTGTCGAGGTAGACCTTGAGCTTCGGGTCGCTCGAGAACTGCTGGACACCGGTCTTCGTGACGGGCAGGAAGCCCTCGGCCTTGATGAAGGTGTTGACCTGGTCAGGCTGGTAGTAGAGGTCGTAGAAGGCCTTGACCGCCGCCTGGTTGCCGGGCTTCTTGAAGGCCATGAGGTAGTCGGTGACACCGAAGGTCTTGCTCTCGGTGTTGTCGTTGCTCGGGAAGGGCGCGACGCCGTAGTCGACCTTCTTGTCCGCGTCGAGGGCGCCGGCCAGCGGGCTGAAGCCGACGACCATGCCGGCCTTGCCCGACTTGAACAGGTCGAAGGCGTCGGCGCGGTTGGTGCGGGCGGGGTTGTTCTGCGTGACCTTCTCGTCAGAGAGCTTCTTCATGAAGGTCAGCGTCTCGACGTTCTTGTCGGAGTTGATGACCCACTTGCCGTCGGTCTTCCAGTCGCCCCCGTTGTTGAACAGCCACATGGAGAACTCGCCCTGCGACTCCTCCGGTCCGAGCGGGAGGGCGTAGCCGGCGCTGCCGGTGGCGGCGATCTTCTTGGCGTCCGCCTCGAGCTCGTCCCACGTCTTCGGCGGGTTGGCGATGCCGGCCTGCTTGAAGAGCGCCTTGTTGTAGAAGAGCGCGCGGGCCGAGGACAGGTCGGGGAAGCCGTACATCTTGCCCTGGTACGTGCCGTACTTGACGAACGTGTCGAGGATGTCGCTCTTGGCCGCCGCCGGCAGCACCTCGTCCGAGTTGTAGAGCAGGCCGTCCTTCGCGTAGCTCGCGTACGCGTTGAGGTTGAGGATGTCGGGGGCCTGGTTGTTCTGGATCATCGTCGAGGACTGCTGGTCGATGTTGTCCCAGCTGACGACCTGCACCTCGAGGGTGTTGCCCGTCTTCTCCTTGTACGTCTTGGCGAAGGCGTCCCAGAACGCCTTGGTGTGGTCCTTGGAGTACTCCGCCGCGACGAGCTTGATCGTTGTGGCCCCCTGACCGCTGCCCCCGCTGGCGCCTGCGCTCGTGCCGGCACCAGTGCCCCCGCCGCAGGCGCCGAGGGCGAGGCCTGCAATGGCCAGGCCCGCGACGACCACAGACTTCTTCGTCGACGTCATGTCTCTCCTTGGTTCGAGTGCCGGGAGTGCTGGCAGCGCGTCACGCGCCGACCCGGCCAACGGTGACGCCAAACCTAGGGCGGCGTCTGTGGCTCCGCAAGAGCAATGATGACCGAAACTTCGATGATTCGATCACAATCACGCAAAGTTGCGGCAAGAGTCACACCTCGTGCACCTGGACGCCCACCTCGCGCAGCGCCTGCACCTCGTCGCGGTCTGCACCCACGGTAGTGACGAGGTGGTCGATGCGCTCGGCGGGACAGATCGACGCGAAGGTGCGCCTCCCGAGCTTCTCACCTGTGGCCACGCAGATGACCTTCTTGGACCGCTCGATCATGGTGCGGATGATCGCCGCCTCCTCCTCGTGCCGGCACGTCGCGCCCTCGAGCGCCGAGAGGGCGTTGACCCCGACGATGGCGACGTCGAGCCAGAGCTGCTGGAGCACGAGGGTCGCGAGCGGGCCGGTGACCTCGTAGGACTCCGGACGCGCGACACCGCCGAGCGAGACGCACTGGACGTGGGGGCGCAGCACCGCCTCGGTCGCGATGTTGAGGGCGTTGGTGACGATGGTGATCTCGCGGTCGGCCGCGAGGTCCTCCCGCGCCGTGATGGCCCGTGAGGTGGCGGTCGTCGTCGTCCCGCCGTTCAGCCCGATGACCTGGCCGGCCTCCACGAGTGCGGCGGCGGCCGCGGCGACGCGGGCGCGGTCGTCGTCGGCACGGCTGCTGCGATAGCGGTAGGGCAGCTCGTAGGCCACCGACGTCGCGACGACACCGCCGTGGTTGCGGGCGACGAGCTGGCGCTTGGCGAGCTCGGAGAAGTCGCGCCGGATGGTGGCCTCGCTCACCTCGAGCAGGTCCGCCGCCTCTCCCACGCCGAGGCGGCCCGTCGTCGCGAGGCGGTCGAGCATGACCGACCAGCGGCTGGCGCGGTTGCGGGCGGGATCTGTCTCTTCGGTCACGCGCTGACGATACCGCGCAGAACGATCAATGGACATGTGCATCTCTGCGCGTTTACGCTGTGATTCGCGCACACACAATCAGCCCTCCTCGGGCGTCAGTCGCCCGCCCTCGAGCCGCCGGGAGCCCCCATGCCGCACACCACCCACCTCGCCCAGGAGATCGCCACCCAGCCGGATGACTGGGAGCGTGTCGTCGGTCGCCTCGACGACGTCGCGCGCCACCTCCCCCGCCCGGGGGAGCGCGTCGCGACGATCGGGTGCGGCACGTCGTGGTTCATGGGGCAGGCGTATGCCGTCCGCCGCGAGCAGCTGGGGCAGGGCTCCACCGACGCGTATGCCGCCTCCGAGCACCACCTGGCCCGTGGCTACGACCGCGTGGTGCTGATCTCGCGCTCCGGGACGACGACCGAGGTCATGGCGGTCGTCGAGGAGCTGCGTGCTGCTGGCACTCCGCACGTCTCGTTCGTGGCGACCGCTGGCACGCCCGTGGCCGAGCGCTCCGACGCCACCGTCCTGCTCGACGACGTCGACGAGCAGAGCGTCGTGCAGACGCGGTTCGCCACGACGACCCTCGCGCTGCTGCGCGCCTCCCTCGGCGAGGACCTGGGACCCGTGGCCGAGCAGGCCCGCGCGGTGCTCGCCGAGGACGCCGCGACGGCATACGGCCCCCTCGTCGACGCGGAGCAGGTGACCTTCCTCGGCCGGGGGTGGACCAACGGGATCGCGAACGAGGCTGCGCTCAAGCTGCGCGAGTCGGCGCAGTTCTGGTCCGAGTCCTATCCGGCGATGGAGTACCGCCACGGGCCGATCAGCATCGCCGCTCCGGGGCGGGCCGTGTGGGCGTTCGGCGAGGTGCCGGAGGGGCTGCGCGAGCAGGTCCAGGCGACGGGCGCGCGGTTCGAGCACCGCGACATCGACCCGCTCGCCGACCTCGTCCGGCTGCACCGGCTGTGCCTCGGCAAGGCCGACGCGGCCGGCCTCGACCCCGACGCCCCCCGCAACCTCACCCGAAGCATCGTCCTCACCTAACCCAACCCAGTTCTTACCGTCGAAAGGCCACATCTGGTCGCCTCCTCACCGTCGAGAGGCCACGTCTGGTCGCCTCCTCACCGTCGAGAGGCCACGTCTGGTCGCCTCCTCACGGTCGAGAGGCCACGTCTGGTCAACGGCCACACGTGGCC
>NZ_JBFULD010000046.1:0-17252 GCF_056400505.1 Terrabacter sp. P5_B1 | reverse complement strand
GAGCTGCGCCAGCCCGAACAGCAGCCGTGCCGTGTCGAGCCGCATCTCGCGCTCGTCGGGGTGGAGGGAGCCCGCCGCGAAGTCCACGATGACCAGTCCGCTCTCGTCACGGCGGACGGCACGCACGTCCAGGGCCCCGTGGCTGATGCCGGCGTCGTGCAGCCGCGCCACGTCCTGCCACAGCTGGACCAGTTCGGGATCGCCCAAACCCTCGACGCCGGCAGGGTCCAGCGAGGCCCCACGACGGCGGGTGGCGAGGATCGCCACCTCGCCGGAGGTGCTGGCGGCCGCCAGCACCTCCGGCACCGGCACGTCCGCGCGGTGGGCGAGCAGGGTCACGAGCGCTTCGTGCTCCGCGGCCTGCAACCGCGAGAAGGTCAGGCTGCCGGCCTCGCCGCGGTAGACCAGCATCCGCCATGCTCGCGCGGCGAGCTGTGAGTCGGCGGCGTCGCGACCGAAGGCCTTGATCTCTACCGGCACCCCGTCGCTCGAGGTGCCGACCATCCGACGCACGCCCCACGACTGGTCCGGGTCGATCTTGAGATCGGTCAGGGTGAAGCCGAGATCCCTCATGGCCTCAGCCACCGACGCCACGGCTGGGTAGCCCCGAGGGGAGCCGAATGCCAACAGGATGACGCCCGCGCTCACCATGCCGATACCGAGCGCACCGATCGACCCGTTGGGCAGGCCGAACCCCAGCACCGGCGCGGCCACGGCGGTCAGAGCGACGAGGACCCACCCCAGCCGGCGGACCGGCCTGGTCAGGTGCGGCGATGCGGCCAGCAGCATCGCCGACACTGCAGCCACACGCAGGACCGGGAACTGCGGCGGCACGGGCCCGGCGGCATACTCCGGAAGGAGCGTCGGCCACAGGAGGCCGAGGGCTGCCATGCACCCCAGGGTGCCCAGTGACGCGACGGCGCCGGCTGCCAGGACGTCCCGTAGTGCAGCCGCGCGGCGGGACGACGCAAGCACGACGACCACGCCGACCGTGTAGACGAGGACCGCTGTGCTGACGAGATGGAGCACCGACGCGATCCACGACGGGAGCGTCATGGGAGTGGATGTCGAGGATGCCTGAGGGCTGTCCTGTCCGTGTGCCCGGACCGCCCAGCCGATGAGCACGGCGCCGACGACGACGGAGGTCAGGTCGCTCGCCCGCCGGACACGCGGCAGATCGTCGACGGCGACGAGATAGTGCGAATGYCGGATCGCCGACAGTCCGCGGAGACCCCGCCCCCCGCCGAGGGCCCTCGTCGACCCCATCACACCCTCCGGAACGGACCGCGTGGACAGAGCGGCAGGACACGCCACGTGGGGCGGCCCGCCACCACAGGCCACCCCACGTCCGACATTGCCGGTCAGCGGCGCTCGCGGCGGTCTTCGCGTCGGTCCTCCCGGCGGTCACCGCGGCGGCGCATACCGTGCGCGACCACGACGGCACCGCCCACGGCGGCCACCGTCCTTCTCCTGCGCCTGGCTGCGAGTGGCATGTCAGGCTCCTTCCTCTTCGTCGGACTCCATGGCGGCGATGATCGCCTGGATGGGGATCCGCCCGGTGGCCACCAGCTGGCCCCCCGCGTGCCTGACGGCTGCGCCGAACGGTGCGGCCCACACGTTCTCCCACACGAGGACGGCAGCAGAGCTCCCCGGCTCGATCGTCTCCATCAGGTCGGCGACGTCCTGCTCACTGAGCAGCATCGCCAACTCCTTTTCGTATGAACGGAGCTCGCCGATCTCACTGTCATCGAGGTCGGAGGCCTCGAAGGCCTCGACGCTTCCGTCCTCGGCCTTCTTGAGGAACAGCAGATCCAGGATCCGGATGAGGTCGCGATCCACGTAGTCCTTGAGGATGGGGGCGACCTCGCCGTTGAGCTTGCTGCCAGCGAACTCCACGACGAGCCAGTCCACCGGACCGAGCTCGTCGACGTTGACCGTCATGTCATCTTCTCCTTGTCGTCGCCTCCAGCTGGTTGCGACAACGCTAGGAGCGGTCCGAGGGCGAGGCATCATCCGCAGGGGATGACCCCGAGATGCGGGACCTTGGGCCCTGCCTTCCGTACGCTGCCGCCCGCGCCATCCAGATGTCCGGAGGCGCCCGGACCACGCTCTCCGGCTCGACCGGCAACCTCGACCTCACGGCCAGCGGCGGGGCGCTTCCCGATCTGGGCGGCCTCCACGCGACGAACGCCACCGTCGACCTCGGCGGTGCTGTCGTGGCCTCGGTCGCCGTGAGCGGATCCCTCAAGGGCTCGGGCTCGGGGGGCGTCGTGCTCACCCTGACGACCCGGCCGGCGAGCTCCCAGGTCGAGACGTCGGGCGGCGCCGTCGTGCGCAACCCGTGACGGCCGCCGCAGGTCGTGCTCGAGGACCTCGTCGCGTCGTCAGCCGGCGCGGTGCACCTCGAGCTCCCCCGCGGCATACCGGCTGCGCAGCACCTTCTTGTCGAACTTGCCAACGCTCGTCTTCGGAACCTCGTCGATGACGGCCCACCGCTCCGGCACCTGCCAGTGGGCCACCCGCCCCTCGAGGAACTCGCGCAGTCCCTCGACCGTCACGCTCGCGTCGGGTCTCAGCACGACCGAGGCGAGCGGGCGCTCTCCCCACTTCTCGTCGGGCACGCCGACGACAGAGGCCTCGAGCACGTCGGGGTGGGCCATGATCGCGTTCTCGAGGTCGACCGAGCTGATCCACTCCCCGCCCGACTTGATGACGTCCTTGGCCCGGTCGGTGAGCTCGAGGTAGCCGTCGGCGGACAGCCGGCCGACGTCGCCGGTGCGGAGCCAGCCGTCGTCGAACTTCGCTGCCATCTCGTCGAGCTCGGTCTGCGCCTCGGTGCCGTTCGAGTAGTAGGCGCCGGTGACCCACGGGCCGCGGACCTCGACCTCTCCGACGCTCTCTCCGTCGGCGGGGACGACACTGCCGTCCGGCCCGACGAGGCGTGCCTCGACACCGCAGAGGAGCCGCCCCTGGGAGGCCTTGTAGCGCCAGAACTGCTCGCTGGCGGGCTCGACGCGTGCCGGCGGGAGCGCCAAGGAGGCGACCGGCGACGTCTCCGTCATCCCCCAGCCGTGGACGATGTCGATGTCGTGGCGGTCGGCGAAGGCCCGGATCAAGGCCGGCGGCGCAGCCGAGCCGCCCACCATGAGCATGCGGCACGTGGACACGTCGCTCTCGTGGTGGTCGTCGAGGTGGTGGAGCAGGTCGTTCCAGATCGTCGGGACCCCGGCGCCCCCGGTCACGCGTTCGGCGGCGATCATGGCCGCCAGCGGCTCGGCCTGCAGGTACCGGTCGGGCATGACGAGGGTTGCCCCCGTCACCATGGCGCTGTACGGGTAGCCCCAGGCGTTGGCGTGGAAGAGCGGCACGACGATGAGGAACCGGTCGGCCTGCGTGATTCCCAGGGTCGAGGAGACGCCCATCGCGTGGAGGTAGTTGCTCCGGTGCGAGTAGACGACACCCTTGGGGTGACCCGTCGTGCCGGAGGTGTAGCACATCGAGGAGGCGTCGTCCTCGGACAGGTCCTCCGGCCAGTCGAAGCTCGTGGGCTGGCCTTCGATGAGCGTGGTGAGGTCGTGCACGGCCTCCACGTGCTGGGCGAGCGCCGCCGTCGTCGCTTCGTCGACGGCGCCGTTGACGATCACGTGCCTGACCTCGGTGAGGTGGGGCAGGAGCCGGGCGAACGRCTCGGCCAGCGTGTTGTCGACGATGACGACCTCGCTGCCGCCGTGCCGGGTCACGTAGACGAGCTGCTCGGGGAAGAGACGGATGTTGAGGGCGTGCAGCACCGCCCCCATCGAGGGCACCGCGAGGTAGGCCATGAGGTGCTCGGCGTTGTTCCACATGAACGTGCCGACCCGCTGGTCACCGGTGATCCCGAGCCCCCGCAGTCCGTGCGCCAGCTGTGCCGCCTGCCGGCCGAGCTCGCGGTAGGTCGTGCGACGGGCGCCGTTCCCTGTCCACGTGACGACCTCGCTGTCGCCGTGCATCGTGGTGCCGAACCGCAGGAGCGAGGAGATGAGCAGGGGGGTCGACTGCATGGTGCTCTTCATGCCCTGAGACTCCCACCAGAGGGCTCGGGCCGCATGCGGTTCGGAGGCGGCCTCGACGACGAGGTCCGGGAGTCCACAGCAGGAGCGGGACCTTCGCCCCTGTGCGTCACCGTCGCAGTGGAGCAGGGTGGATCGTCGAGAAGGGCGTGACCAGCCAGCCGTCCGACGAGGGGACCGAGATGCAACCGATCAAGGACGCCGCAACCGACTTCCTCAGTCACCGCAGGGTCGCCGTCACCGGGGTCTCGCGCGAGGCTGGCTCCCACGGCAGCAATGCCGTCTACCGACGGCTGCGGGACCGCGGCTACGAGGTGTTCGCGGTCAACCCGAACACCGAGCAGGTCGAGGGCGACCCGGCCTACCCGAACCTCACCGCCATTCCGGGAGGTGTGCAAGCAGTCGTCATCGGCACGCGTCCCGACCGTGCCCAGGCCACGCTCGAGGAGTGCGCCGGACTCGGCATCACGCAGGTGTGGATGCATCGCGGCCCGGGTGGCGGCAGTGTCTCGAAGGAGGCCGCGGAATGGGGGCGAGCGCATGGGATCACGGTCATCGCCGGCGGCTGTCCGCTGATGTTCGAACCGACATCCGACGGCGGTCACAAGGTGATGCGGTGGATGTTCAGCCTCACCGGCAACGTGCCGCGCCGGGTCTGATGCTGCTGCCCCCCATAGGGTCGTCGCGTGAGCTCCTTCGTCTATGCAGCAGCCCGAACCCCGTTCGGCAAGTTCAACGGCAGCCTCTCCGGGGTCCGACCCGACGACCTGGCCGCGCACGCCATCTCGGCGCTCCTGTCTCGCGTGCCCGGCCTCGATCCGCAGCGGATCGACGACGTCGTCTGGGGCAACGCCAACGGTGCCGGCGAGGAGAACCGCAACGTCGGACGCATGGCCGCCCTGCTCGCCGGCCTCCCGCTCAGCGTGCCGGGCACGACCGTCAACCGCCTCTGCGGCTCGAGCCTCGATGCTGTCCACGTCGGCTCGCGCGCCATCGAGACCGGGGACGCCGACATCGTGCTGACCGGCGGCGTGGAGTCGATGACGCGCGCGCCCTGGGTGCTGCCCAAGCAGGCCAGGCCCTTTCCCTCCGGTGACGTCACCGCCGTGTCGACGACGCTCGGCTGGCGCCTGGTCAACCCGCGCATGAACCCGGAGTGGACCGTCTCCCTCGGCGAGGCCAACGAGCAGCTCCAGCAGAAGTTCGGGATCTCGCGCGAGCGCCAGGACGAGTTCGCCGCGCGGTCGCACCGGCTCGCGCACCAGGCCTGGGAGGACGGCTTCTACGACGACCTCGTCACGCCCCTCCCCGCCCCCCGCGGCGCCGAGCCGCTGACGAGTGACGAGGGCATCCGGCCCGGCAGCTCGGCGGACAAGCTCGCTACCCTCCAGCCCGTGTTCCGGGGTGACGGCACCATCACGGCCGGCAACGCCTCGCCGCTGAGCGACGGCGCCTCCGCCGTGCTCCTCGGGTCCGAGGCCGCGGCCGACACCATCGGCACGGCGCCACTGGCCCGCATCGCCGGGCGGGCGGCATACGCCCTCGCACCGCAGGACTTCGGGTACGCGCCCGTCGAGGCCGCCAACCTCGCGCTCCGGCGCGCGGGCGTCGGCTGGGAGCAGGTGGGCGCCGTCGAGCTCAACGAGGCGTTTGCCGTCCAGTCACTGGCTTGCCTCGACGCCTGGAAGGTCGATCCCGAGATCGTCAACACGCGCGGCGGCGCCATCGCGATCGGGCACCCCCTCGGCGCCTCGGGTGGCCGCATCGTCGGGACGCTGGCCAAGGTCCTCCGCGAGCGGGACGAGCGGTGGGGCCTCGCCGCGATCTGCATCGGGGTCGGCCAGGGCCTGGCAGTCGTCCTCGAGAACGTCGAGGTGTCCTGACGGTTGCGCGTGGCTCACCCCGCGGGGTCTCGGTGGACGTGGGCCGTGTCCGTGCGGGCACCGCGGTCGAGCAGCTGCGCGAGGTGCACGCCGCGCCGATCCCGCAGATCGGCGATCTGGGTGCGGCAGGAGAACCCGTCGGCGAGCACCACGGCGTCCGGTGCGGCGTCGATCGCGGGAAGCAGGTTCTGGCCGGCGACGGCCACGGAGACGTCGTAGTGACCGAGCTCGACGCCGAAGTTGCCGGCGAGCCCGCAGCAGCCGGCCAGGGTCTGCACCGTCGCACCGGTGTCGGCGAGCAGGTCGGCGTCCGACTTCCACCCCAGGACGGCGTGGTGATGGCAGTGCGGCTGGGCGATGACCTGCGTCCCGGTCAGGTCGGGTCCCGTCCAGCCCGGCGTCTCGGCGAGGAGCTCCGCGAGCGTGCGGACCTGCGACGAGACCACGGCAGCATCCTCGTCATCGGGCAGCAGCTCGTGGACGTCGGAGCGCAGCACTGCGGTGCAGGACGGCTCGATCCCGACGATGGGCACGCCGGCGCGCGCGTCGGCGGCGAGTGCGGCCACGGTGCGGCGAAGGATGCTCTTCGCGGAGTCGAGCTGGCCGGTCGTGATCCACGTGAGGCCGCAGCACACCGAGCCGCTCGGGAGCCGCGGCTCGTACCCCGCGTCGCGCAGCACCCGCACCGTCGCTTCGGCGACCTCGGGCGAGAACGCGTCGGTGAACGAGTCGGCGAACAGCACCACCGGCTTCAGGTCCGACTGCCGCGGTGTGAAGGTCCGGCGGAACGGCCGCCTCGGGAACGACGGGATGGACCGGCGGCGGTCGACGCCGGCGAGCCACAGTGCTGCCGGGCCGACGAAGGGCACCGTGAGCGCCCGGTTGGCCAGGCGCGGCATACGGCCGGCCAGTCGCGACCACATCGGCAGCTTCCCGAGCGAGTAGTGCGAGCGCGGGCGGAGGCGGCGCCGATAGGTCTGGTGCAGCACCTCGGACTTGTAGGTGGCCATGTCGATGCCGGTGGGGCAGTCCGACGCGCACCCCTTGCACGACAGGCACAGGTCCATCGCGTCGTGCACCGACGGGTGCGACCAGGGCAGCTCGCCGCGGACGACGTCCTGCAGCACGCGGGCGCGGCCCCGGGTCGAGTCCTTCTCCTCCCGGGTCGCGAGGTATGAGGGGCACATGACGCCGCCGGCCGCGGAGTTGTCGGCCCTGCACTTGCCGACGCCGGTGCACCGGTGGACGGCCTGGGCGAGGTCTCCGTCGTCGTGCGGGTAAGCCATCGCCAGGTGTCGGACCGGGAAGTGAGCGGCCGGTCGCACGTCCTGGTCCACGGGATCGGGGTCCACGAGCACCCCGGGGTTGAGCAGGTTCTCCGGGTCGAAGGCGTGCTTGATCCCGCCGAACAGGGCGATCGCGTCGGATGAGTACATGTGGGGCAACAGCTCTGACCGGGCCCGACCGTCGCCGTGCTCGCCGGACAGCGAGCCGCCGAATCCACCGACGAGCCGGGCCGATTCGATGAGGAACTCCCGCATGACCTTCGTGCCGTCGGGCTGGTCCAGCGGGAAGTCGAGCCGTACGTGCATGCACCCGTCGCCGAAGTGGCCGAAGGGTGCGGCGGTCATGCCGTAGGAGCTGACGAGCTCGTCGAAGGCTCCGAGGTACTCGCCGAGACGAGCGGGCGGC
Organism: Terrabacter sp. P5_B1; assembly: GCF_056400505.1. Lineage (NCBI taxonomy): Bacteria > Bacillati > Actinomycetota > Actinomycetes > Micrococcales > Intrasporangiaceae > Terrabacter > Terrabacter sp. P5_B1. Next base: position 9,628 of record NZ_JBFULD010000046.1, on the reverse strand, counting down.
ACGGCCGCGTCCTCCCATCCCGGCCAGGCCGGCTTGCCCGACGGGGCCCGCCCGGCGAGTCCGGCGCCGTCCTCGCGGATGCGCCAGAGACGCGCCTGCACGAGGGGGTCCTCGACGACGACGGCGTCGTCCGCGAGTCCCTCCGCCACCAGGCGCCGGGCGCGTGCGGCGACCTCGCCGAGCTCGTCGCCGGCGAACTCGACGAACAGCCAGGCCCGTCCGCGCGGGAGGGGCGGGATCGCGTCGGGCCCGCGGCGGGCGCGAAGCACGTCGATGAGCCGGGAGTCCAGGCCTTCGCAGGACGTCGGCCCGWGCGCCACGACGGCCGGGGCAGCAAGGCCGGCCGCGACGATGTCGGAGAAGCCGAGGACGGCGACGACACGGACGGGTGCGTCGACGACCAGCCTGACGTTCGCCTGCGTGATGACCCCCAGGGTCCCCTCGGAGCCCACGAGCGCCTGGGTGAGGTCGAACCGCTCGGGCAGCAGGTGGTGCGCCGCGTAGCCCGAGACCTGCCGACCGAACCGGTCGAACTCGGTGCGCCCTGTCGACAGGTGTCGGGCCATCACCGAGCGGACCCCGGAGAGCACGTCGTCGGCACCGCGGGCATACGGCACACCTGACTCGTCGTAGCCGGTGGTCAGCGTCTGCCCGGCCGCGGTGAGCAGCTCGAGGCCGGCCACGTTGTCTGAGGTGCGGCCGTAGGCGAGCGACCGTGACCCGCACGCGTTGTTGCCGATCATCCCCCCGATCGTGCAGCGCGGGTGCGTCGACGGGTCGGGCCCGAAGCGTATGCCGTCTGGTGCGACGGCCCGCTGGAGGACGGCGTGCACGGTTCCCGGCTCGACGACGGCGGTGCGCGCCTCCGGGTCCACCGACAGGACCCGGTTGAGGTGGCGGGAGAAGTCCAGCACGACGCCGCGGCCGACGGCGTTGCCTGCCACGGACGTGCCCGCGCCGCGCGAGGTGACGGGGACCCCGGTCTCGCGCGCGACGGCCAGCGTCGCGGCGACGTCGTCGACGTCGCGCGGCCGCACGACGGCGAGCGGCGGGATGCGGTAGAGCGACGCGGCGGACGCATACATGCTCCGGGTCCCCGCGTCGGCACGGACCTCGAGCCCGGCACGCTCCAGCGCATGCACCACGTCGGTGGAGACCTCGACCATGGGTAACATGTTACCCGTGGTCCGGCTGTCGCTCCCCCACGGCGCACCTTCGCTCGCCGACGCGGTCGTCGAGGCCGTCCGCGCCGGCATCACCGCCGGTGAGCTCGTCCCGGACGAGACGTACTCCGTCTACCAGTTGGCTGACCTGCTCGACGTCTCCCGCAGCCCGGTGCGCGAGGCCCTGCTGCGGCTGGCCGAGGCCGGGCTCGTGCAGATCAACCGCAACCGCGGCTTCCAGGTCGTCGTCCCGCGGGCCCGCGACATCGAGGAGATCATCGACATCCGCCTCGCCCTCGAGCCGGCCGCCGCCCGCCGCGCCGCCGAGCACGCCACGGACGCCGAGCGCGCCGCGATCCGGGCCGCCTTCGACGCGATGGGCGCCGCGGTCGGCGCAGTGGGCGGCGCAGAGGGTGGCCTGACGGGCGACGAGCAGAGGTTCTGGGTCGCTGACCACGACCTGCACGACCGCCTCATGCGGGCCGGAGGCAACCAGCGGGCGGCCGCTGTCATCGACCGGCTCCGCGCCACGACCGCGCTGCTCGGGTCGCCCACCACGACCGCCGGACGGACCCTGTCCGAGATCTGTGCCGAGCACGAGCCGATCGTCACCGCGATCCTCCGCCGCGACGGCGTCGGCGCCGAGCGAGCCATGCGCCGCCACCTCGAGCACACGGGCCGGCTGCTGGCGCGCACGCTCCACCGGGCCCCGGTCGAAGCCCCGCCAGGGACCCCGAGGCGTCTCACGGAACGCCCCGAATCGCGGTCCGACCGCGGGATGGGGCAGCCTGAGAACCCACATCATCATCAGCTCGGCCTTCCGGCCGACGGACCGAGAAGTCCTGTAGGGAGACACGCGTGAAGGTACTGCTGCTCGAGAACATCCACACCGTCGCGGCGGAGACGTTCCGCCGCAACGGTTTCGAGGTCGAGCTCCGTTCGGGATCGCTGAGCGAGGCCGAGCTGGTGGAGGCCTTGCGTGGGGTGTCCGTGCTCGGGATCCGGTCCAACACCAAGGTGACGCGGGGCGTCCTGGATGCGGCCTCCGACCTGCGTGCCGTCGGCTRCTTCTGCATCGGCACGAACCAGGTCGACCTGACTCGCGCGACGGAGCGCGGCGTGGCCGTCTTCAACGCGCCGTTCTCCAACACCCGCAGCGTGGTCGAGCTGGTCCTCGGCGAGGTGCTCGCGCTGGCCCGTCGCCTCCCCGAGAAGACCCAGCGGATGCATGACGGGATCTGGGACAAGTCGGCCAAGGGCAGCTACGAGACTCGCGGTCGCACGCTGGGGATCGTGGGCTACGGCAACATCGGCACCCAGCTGTCCAACGTGGCCGAGGCCATCGGCATGCGTGTCGTCTTCTTCGACACCGCGGACCGCCTCGCGCACGGCAACGCACGCCGCATGGGATCGCTCGACGAGCTGCTCGAGGAGTCCGACGTCGTCAGCCTCCACGTCGACGGCCGGCCGGGGAACGCGGGCCTGTTCGGGCCCGAGCAGTTCAGCAAGATGCGGCCCGGCTCGGTGTTCATCAACGCCTCCCGCGGGATGGTCGTGGACGACCAGGCGCTGCGCGAGCACATCCTCAGCGGGCACCTGTCCGGTGCGGCGATCGACGTCTTCCCCGTCGAGCCGAAAGCCCAGGGCGACCTCTTCGAGTCCCCGCTGCGCGGTCTCGACAACGTGATCCTCACCCCGCACGTGGGCGGCTCGACCGAGGAGGCCCAGGAGGAGATCGGCACGTTCGTGGCGACGAAGCTCAGCGGGTACGTGACGACCGGGGCCACTTCCCTGTCGGTCAACTTCCCCGATGTCGCGCCCGCACCCCGTGACGGGGCCTTCCGCATGGCCCTGCTGCACCGCAACGTGCCGGGGGTGCTCGCGTCCATCAACCGCACGCTGGCCGAGGCCGGCGCCAATGTCGTCGGGCAGTCCCTCGCGACCCGCGGCGAGCACGGCTACGTCGTGACCGACACGGACGTGCCAGTTGCCACCGAGACCCTCGCGTCGCTGCGGCACGTCGCCGAGGCGGTTCACCTGGAGGCGTGGGACAGCGAGCGACAGTGACGAACGGGGAGACCGGAGAGGCGGGCCGAGCCGACCGCGCAGGTGGACGAGCGGGCCGGGAAGGTCATGGCCCACACGTGAGCCGACTCGAACCCCTGGCGCCCTCCCGGCTCGAACCCGAGGCCCGGCGCCTCTATGACGCCATCACTCAGGGCCCCCGTGCCACCGGTCCGCAGCACTTCGCGCTGACCCGCGAGGACGGGAGCTTGAACGGCCCGTTCAACGCCTTCCTCCTGAACCCGGGCCTCGGTGCCGCCCTTCAGGGCGTGGGGGCCGCCCTACGTTACGAAGGCACCCTGTCCGCCCGCTCCCGGGAGATCGCCATCCTCACGGTGGCCGCGGCATGGGACAGCGCCTTCGAGCGCGGGGCGCACGAAGCGGTGGGACGGGCCATCGGCCTGCGCGAGGACGAGATCGACGCCCGGTGCGCAGGCACCGTGCCCGACCTGGCCGACCCGCACGAGGCCGCCTGCGCACGCCTGGCCCACGCCATGACCCGGGGAGACGTGTCGGACGCGCTGTGGCACGCAGACGCCGAGCTCGTCGGCGCGCCAACGGTCTTCGAGATCTCGACGATCGTGGGCTACTACTCCACCGTCGCCCTCCAGATGCGTGTCTTCCGGGTGGGCTGAGCCGCGAGCGCCGCGGACGGGTGCTTCGGTCAGGACCGTCCGCTGGCCGTATGCCAGACCTGTCCATGGCGACACGGGGACGTGGTGACATCCTCAGACGGTGCGTGCCGTACTCATCGATGCCGTTCGAGCCCAGCCGGAGGTCCGGGAGGTGGCCAGACCGACCGCCCCGCCGTCCGGGGTCGTCGTCCAGGTCATGGCCACCGGGATGTGCCGCAGCGACTGGCACGCGTGGGCGGGCCACGACGACATCGCCTTCCCCCACGTCCCCGGCCATGAGCTCGCGGGCGTCGTCTCCGAGGTGGGGCAAGGCGTCGAATGCTGGTCAGTCGGCGACCGGGTGACCGTCCCGTTCGTGTGTGGCTGCGGCCAGTGCGCGTGGTGTCTCGCCGGTGCGGCGCAGGTCTGCCCGGCCCAGCAGCAGCCCGGCTTCACCCACTGGGGATCCTTCGCCGAGCACGTCGCGCTCCACGCCGCTGACACCAACCTGGTGGCGGTCCCGGACGAGGTCGACTTCCCGACCGCGGCCAGCCTCGGGTGCCGCTTCGCCACGGCCTACCGCGCCCTGGTCGGCCGCGCACGGGTCACGGACGGCGAGTGGGTCACCGTCGTCGGCTCGGGCGGCGTCGGACTCAGCGTCGTGATGATCGCCCGAGCACTCGGCGCCCGCGTGGTCGCGGTGGACCGCACCCCCGAGGCTCTCGCTGTCGCAACGGCCCTCGGCGCTGAGCACACCCTGCTTGCGGACGGCGTCGACATCCCGACCGCTGTCGCCGAACTCACCGGCGGCGGGAGCCACGTCGCGGTGGACGCCGTCGGCAGCGAGCAGACCTGCTCCGACTCCATCCTCAGTCTGCGGCGTCGAGGCCGCCAGGTGCAGGTCGGACTGCTGCCGCCCGTGGACGGGCACCCACGCGTGCCCATGGCCCGGGTCATCGCCTGGGAGCTCGACGTCCTCGGCAGCCACGGGATGGCTGCCACCGACTATCCCGGCATGATGCGGCTCATCCAGCAGGGCCTGCTGCAGCCACAGCGGCTGATCGAGCGGACCATCGGACTCGACGAGGCGGCCGCCCTGCTTCCCCGGTTCGACCACTCGACCGTCGCGGGCATGACCATCGTGGACCCGCGCCGCTGACGGGTCTGCGACGGCGCAACCCGTGCCGCGCCTCCCCCACCGGAGGGGGACCCGCGCGTTTCAGAGCAGTTCGGCCAGCAGTCGCGCGGTGAGCGCCGCGCCGTCGGTCTCGACATCTCGGTAGGCCACCTCGTGCTCCAGCTCCTTGACGACTGCGGCGGCGAAGGCCTCGGGGTCCATGGCCGACTCATAAGTCAAGTGCGTCCCCGCGCGGTAGCGCTCGAGTCGGTGGCGAACGTGGAAGTTCTGCTCGAAGTGGTGTCGGAGCGGGACGTAGAGGAACGGCCGCTTCAGTGCGGTCAGCTCCATGCAGGTGGTCAACCCACCTTGCACCACGGCGACATCACAGGCAGCCAGGTGCTGCGCGAGGTCCGGCAGGTAGCCGACGGTCGTGACCCCGGGCCGGGACGGGAAGGCTCGAGAGTCGATCCGGGGGCCGGTGACGGCCACGAACCTGAGCTCGGGCGCCAGCCGCCGGGCGAGCGGTGCCGCGTCGAGCATGCGACGCAGCAGCGAGGCTCCGACTCCGCTTCCCCCGACCGTGACCACACAGATGCGTTCGTCCGGTCGGTATCCCAGACGTGCTCTGATGCCCTCCCGGTCCTCGTACGCGGCAGGGTCGAAGCCACTGATGTAGCCGGCGAAGTCGAAGTTCGCCTCGGTCCACTCGCGGATCCCCGGCAGCCCGGGCCCGAACGTCGCGGGGACGATGTCGTCGGGGGTGCCGACGAAGACTGAGCGATCGCGCAGGGACCGGTAGCGAGCACGCTGCTCGATCATCTCGGCGTTGTGGTCGGCGGCCAGCGCCACCTCGGTCGGACCGCCGTCGGGCATGGGGAGCCAGCCGACGAAGTCGGTGAGCCAGGCGTAGGTGCCACGCTTGCGCTGCGGGTTCTCGTGCAGGAAGTAGTCGACGTCCCAAGCTTCGTCGCCGACGACCAGGTCGAAGTGCTCGGAGTGGGTCAGCTCGTCGAAGACATGGAAGTTGGCGACCATGATCTCGTCCATCCGCCGGATGGCGCGAAAGGCGTGCAGGTCGTGCTCCTCGGACTCCTGCTCGACGTGCCCCGACTCGTTGGCGAGGGCGTAGGACGCCGGGTGGATGCGCTCGCCGGCGACCTCGAGCACGCGGGTGACCGGGTCCTGGGCCAGCCAGGACACCTCGACCTCCGGACGCAACGAGCGCAGCTGCCCAGCGACGGCCAGGTCTCGCATCGCGTGACCCAGACCGATGGGCGAGGAGAGGTAGAGGACCCGGGGCGGTCGCTTCGCGGCGCGCATGCGACTGGCGTCGGGGCGGCGCCGCGACAGCGAGTCCACGAACCGCCTGAGCTCGTGGTTGACCATGACGGGGTCGCGAGCCATGGGCCCGTGCCCGCTCCCCTCGGCCCGGATGAGCGATCCCCCGGTGAGCCGCGCCAGCCGCTCCCCCTCGGCGAACGGCCGGATCTGGTCGTCGGTGCCGTGCAGGACCACCACCGGGCACTGCACCCGGGAGCAGAGCGCGACGAGGTCGGTGGGCACGACGCCGTCCAGCCCCAGCCGACCAGCGGTCGTGTCGACGAGGGTCTGCGGCTCGACGTCCAGCGCCCAGGTGACCGCGTCCTCGATCTGTTTGGTGGAGTGCGGCTCGGAGTACATGCGGGAGAAGAAGAACCGGACGAAGTCCTCGTAGCCGCCCTCGAGCCAGACCTGGCGGTTGTAGCGCCACCACTCGGAGGACCGGTCGGGTGGCGCGGTGAACGCTGCCGCCTTCGCCGCGAGGGCCTCGAGGTCGAACTCGCACGCGGGTGCGATGGCGAAGAGCCCGAGAACGCGTGACGGGTGCTCCGCCGCCAACTCGACCGCCCAGCGTCCACCCGCTGACAGCGACACGACGACGACCCGGTCCACCTCCGCGTCGTCCATGACGGCTATGGCGTCGGCGACGAACTCGCGGTCCTCGTATGCCGCCGCACCCGCGGGCCGACCAGAGGCCCCGCTGCCGCGCCCGTCGAAGGACAGCACCCGGTTCTGGCGGGACAGGTACGGGATCTGGGCCTTCCAGAACCGCGACGGCACGATGGACCAGCTCGGCATCAACAGCACCGTCGGCTGGCCGGTACCGTACGACGACCAGGCCAGGTCGACGTCGCCGCGGTGCGCCATGCCGACCCGCTCGGGCAGGACGGCCCTGCTGGCTGGCTCCGCGGCGTCGCCGTACCGGGCCACCGTGGTCACCTCACTTCCGAACCTCGAGCACGTTGTTGAACGGCGTCTGCGAGACGACCCGGAAGTCGGTGAACCCGGCTGCGGACACGATGTCGCGGATGCGGGCGGGCCCCGCCTGCGTCCCGATCGCCAGGCCGACCTCCTGCGAGAGCGACGACGGGGTGCACAGCAAGGTCGAGAAGCCATAGTAGGCACGGCCGATCGGGTTGAGGTTGTCCTCGACGTGGTCGCCGGCCGCCGGTTCGACGATCATCCAGGTGCCGTCGGGAGCGAGCGCCTCGAAGACCTGTCGGGCCGCTCCCACGGGGTCCCCCATGTCGTGGAGGGCGTCGAAGGTCGTGACGAGGTCGTAGCCGCTGCCGTCGAACGACGTGGCCGGCTCGTCGGTGAAGGTCACCCTGCCGGCGACGCCTGCGTCGGCGGCGCGGCGTCGTGCGACCTCGACGGAGGCGATGTGGCCGTCCGAGCCGATGAAAGAGGAGGCCGGGTAGGCCTGGGCCATGATGACGGTCGAGGCGCCGTGACCGCATCCGATGTCGGCCACCTTCGCCCCACGCTCCAGCTTGGCCACCACGCCATCGAGTGCAGGCAGCCACTCGGCCACCAGGTGTGCGGCATAGGAGGGGCGGAAGAACCGCTCGCAGCCGTCGTGCACGTCGCTGTTGTGCTGTTCCCAGCCGAGGCCGTCCCCGTCCCGCGCGAGCTCGATGACGCGGTCTGCGTCGCGCGTGGTGCCGAAGGCGATCTGGAAGAACCCGGGCAGGAACGCCGGCGAGGACTCGTCGGTCAGCGCCACCGCATGCTCGGGCGGGAGCGTGTAGGTGCTCGTGGTCGGCTCGTAGGAGACGTAGCCGCCGGCCGCCTGGGCGTTGAGCCACTCACGTGCGTAGGCGTTCCCGGTGTCGGTGAGCCGTGCCAGGTCGACCGCCGTCAACGGTCCGTGGTCCGCCAGTGTGCGGTAGTAGCCGAGCTTGTCGCCCATCACGACGAGGGCGCAGTTGAGGGTGGCGCCGACCTCGTCGACGGCACGCAGGACGAACTGCATCAGCTTCGCCTCGTCGATGGTGGGCGGTGGTGAGGTGGCGGTCTGGTCCGCCTTGGGTGAGGTCTCGATGGTGCTCATGGTCGTGTTCCCGTCGCTCGGTTCTGCCGGACCGTCCGGCACCTCGAGCGTCGTCGGCCCGGGGTCCTGCTCGCATCCGGGGACCCCCCTGGTCGTGCCGCACTAGAATCGACGGGTGTTGCTCGGACGGGAGTCGGAGCAGCGTGCAGTCGAGTCACTGGTCGCCGGCGCCCGCGTCGGTCAGGGCGCAGCCCTGGTGGTGTGCGGCGAGCCCGGGATCGGCAAGACGGCGCTGCTCGAACACGTCGTGCAGGTGGCGGAGGCGTCGCAGTTCCGGCTGCTGCGTGCCACCGGCACGGGGACCGAGCGCGACCTGCCCTTCGCCGGCCTGGCGCAGCTCCTGCACCCGGTAGCGGCGAGCCTGGGAGACCTGCCGGCCGCCCAGCTGGCCGCTCTCGAAGTGGCTCTGGCGGTCCGCCCGTCCGCGTCCGCCGACCGGTTCGCCATCTCCGCGAGCTTGCTGGCGCTGCTGGCTCACCTGGCCGAGGACGGGCCCCTCGGGATCGTCATCGACGACGCGCACCTGATGGACCGGCCCTCCGCCGAGGCCATTGCCTTCTCCTGCCGGCGACTGCTCGTCGACTGCGTGTTCGCTGTGGTGACGGTGCGCAGCGGACCCCGCACGGTGTGGGACGAGGCCGGGCTGCCGGGTCTGAGACTGCGTGGCCTGGACGCAGACCCTGCCGGCGCCCTGATTCGATCCGTGCCCGGGCCGCCTCTGAGCGCCACAGCCCTGCATMGCCTCCTCGAGGTCGCAGACGGGAACCCCTTGGCGCTGCGCGAGTTGGCGGCCAGGCCGGACCTGCTCACCGACGCCCAGCCGGGAGTGCCCCCGCCGGTCCCGGACGTCCTGGCTGCGGCCTTCGCCCAACGGGCCCAGGCCCTCGACGACCGGACCCGGGAGGCCCTGGCGCTGTTGGCGGTTGCCGAGGGTGACCTGGCGATCGCCGGCCGAGCAGCGCTGGCGGCGGGCATCGAGCTGACTGCACTGGACCAGGCTGAGGAGGTCGGCCTCATCCGCCGATCCGGATCAGGGACGATGACGTTCGTCCATCCGCTGGCTCGGGCCGGCCTCTACGCGACGGCCTCGCCAGCCGTTCGACGACGGATGCACCGGCTCGTCGCCGAAGCCCTTCCGAGCGGAAAGGCGGACCTGCGCGCGTGGCACCGCGCCGCGTCCGTGGTGGGCGTGGACGAGTCGGTGGCCACCCAGCTCGACGACGTCGGTCGGCGCGCCCGCGAGCGGGCGGCATACGCGGTCGCAGCAACGGCGTACGAACGTGCCGCACGGCTG
>NZ_JBFULD010000045.1:0-17265 GCF_056400505.1 Terrabacter sp. P5_B1 | reverse complement strand
GCGCCTTCAGTCGAGTGCCCATTTCCGGACGGGCCGCGCGACGTGGGGAACTGAGCACTCGACGGGGAGGAGGGCTCCCGTCGGTCAGGCGTCGGGGTAGCCGGTGGGGTTGGCGCTCTGCCACCGCCACGTGTCGACGCACATGTCGTCGATGGTGCGGGTCGCGCGCCAGCCCAGCTCGGCGTTGGCCTTGGCCGGGTCGGCGAACGAGACGGCGACGTCGCCGGCGCGCCGGCCGACGACGCGGTACGGCAGCTCGTGGCCCACGGCCCGCTCGAACGCGTGCAGCATCTCGAGCACCGTCGTGCCCTGGCCGGTGCCGAGGTTCCACACGCCGACAGGCTCCTCCATCGTGCCGAGCTTCGTCAGTGCGGCGAGGTGCCCCGCTGCCAGGTCCTCGACATGGATGTAGTCCCGGGCGCCCGTCCCGTCCGTGGTCGGGTAGTCGTCGCCGTAGACCTGGAGGTACTCGCGGCGACCGACGGCCACCTGCGAGATGTAGGGCACGAGGTTGTTGGGGATGCCCTGCGGGTCCTCGCCCATGGTGCCGCTGGCGTGGGCGCCCACCGGGTTGAAGTAGCGCAGCAGGGCGAAGCGCATGCTGGGGTCGGCCGCGGCCACGTCGCGCAAGATCTGCTCCTGCATGACCTTGGTCCAGCCGTAGGGGTTGGTCGCCGAGGTCGTGCGGTCCTCGGTGGCGGCCTCCTGGTTGGTGCCGTAGACCGTGGCGGACGAGCTGAAGACGAGCTTGTCGACCCCGTGGCGGCGCATGGCGCGCACGAGGGAGAAGGTCGAGCCGAGGTTGTTCTCGTAGTACTCGAGGGGCAGCTCGACGCTCTCGCCGACGGCCTTGAGCCCGGCGAAGTGGATCACGGCGTCGATCTTCTCGGTGGCGAAGAGGTGCTCGGTCTTGTCGTGGTCCGTCAGGTCGAAGGCGTGCACGGGCAGGTGCGTGCCGGTCAGGGCCTCGAGACGGTTCACCACCGTCGGCTTGCTGTTGGCGAAGTTGTCGACGATGAGCACGTCGTGCCCGGCGGCGATGAGCTGGACCACGGTGTGCGAGCCGATGTAGCCGGCTCCGCCGCTGACGAGTACGCGCATGGCGCCACCCTACCGAGCGGCTCACCCGCCCGGGAGCGGCTCAGACGACGGTCAGCCCGGCGATCGCGGCGAGGTAGAGCGCGAGGGGCGCCACGACGAGAACGGCCGAGACGGCATACATCCCCGTGGCGACGACCGGGACCGGCAGTCCGGCGATGCGCTCGGCATCGAGCAACCCGATGCGTGCGGTGGCGACCCGGGTGCTGTCGGCGATCGCCATGGCGCCCGCGGGCCTCGGGCCGCCCGCCATGGCGACGATCGCCCGTCCCGTGCTGACCGGCCCGGCCCGTCGGACGGCGGCACGGTCGGCGAGCACCTCGATGAGCAGGAGCACCTCCCGGAGCGCCGCATCACAGCGCAGGAAACCGGGCACCGCCTCGTGGACGACGGTGAAGAACTCGACGACGAGGTCGTGTCGTGCACTGAGGTGGGCACGCTCGTGGGCCAGGACCGCCGAGAGCTCGTCGGGTCCCAGCCGGTCGAGGGTGCCCTGCGTCAGGACGACGCGACGGCGTACGCCCGGGACGCAGTAGGCGGTCGGGGTCGTGTGCTCGAGGACGCGCATGTGTCGGTCGGCGCCCTCGCCGGCGACCCCGAGCAGGTCGACGAGATCGCGGTGGCGGCGCCGCGCCGCGCGCAGGTTGCGGCCGACCCGGTCCCCCGAGAGCAGCAGTCGCACGGCGACGAGCCCGCTGAGTGCGGCGGCGACGACCAGCACGGCCCAGTGCTCCGACAGCCGCACCTGACGGCCGACCAGCAGCGGGATCGCCGCCGGCGCGGCGAGCAGCGCGGCGAGCACGGCGGCGACGGCCGTGGCCTGCCAGAGCACCAAGGCGGACCGGGGGGCGCGCCGCAACGACGTGACCCGGGCCAGGGCGCGCGGCACCGGCCACGCGAGCAGGACCGCGAGGACGACGAGGGTCGCGACGACGAGCACGGCTCAGGTCGTGCGGCGCCCGGCCACGGGGTCGGGCATCAGCCGGCGCGCTCGGGTCGGCGCGCCTCGAGTGCGGCCAGGGCCGCCTTGAGCTCGTCGATCTCCTCGGCCGTCGACTCGTCGAGGAAGTGCAGCAGGGCGGTGTGTCGCTTGTCGCCGGCCAGCTCGCTGAGCGTGTGGTGCAGCGTCTCCGACGTCAGCTCCGCGCGGGTCGACGCGGCGGTGTAGCGCCAGGCGCGGCCGTCGCGCTCGCGGTGGACGAGGTCCTTCTTCGCCATCCGGTCGAGCACGGTCATGAGGGTCGTGTAGGCGAGCCCGCGGTCGACCCCGATCGCGTCGTGGACCTCGCGCACCGTTCGGCCCTCGGGGTGGGCGTCGGCAGTGGTCCAGAGCTCTTCCATGACGACGCGCTCGAGGTCGCCGAGACGGTTTCGCGGAGTGGTGGGCATGGTGGGTCCTATCTACCGACGTGGCGGGTCGGGTTCGTGCGTGCGGTCGCCCGGGTGGGCGTCCGTTTCTGCTGTCGTGTGCGCCATCGTCCCCGATGGCTGGCGCCGCACCTCGACGACACGGTCGAACAGCTCGGCGCCGTCGTCGCGATGAGTCGCCATGATGATCGTCTGCGCGGGCGTGTCCGTGCCCGCCACCCCCGTCGTACCCGGCGCGGCACTCCCACCCATCAGGTCCTCGACGACGGCGCGGGCCGTCGGCGGGTCGAGGTGGGCGACCGGCTCGTCGAGGAGCAGGACCGGGCGCCCGCTGACGTAGGCGCGGGCGATGCCGAGCCGGGCGCGCTCACCACCGGAGAGACCGCGGCCGGTCGAGCCGAGCGTCGTGTCGAGCCCGTCGGGCAGGTCCTCGACGAGTGGGCCGAGGCCCGCGGCGCGCAGGGCGCGCTCCACGGCGGCGTCGTCCGCGTCGGGCCGCGCGAGGGTGAGGTTGCCCCGCAGCGTCGTCGCGAAGACGTGGGTCTCGTCGTCGACGACGGCGATGCGCGCCCGGGTCTGCTCGAGCGGCTCCGCGAGCGCGTCGGTGCCGCCGAGCCGGTAGGTGCCACCCGACGGGTCGAGGTGGCGAGCGAGCACGGCGAGCAGGGTCGACTTGCCGCTGCCGTTGGGCCCGGTGATCGCGATGCGGCTGCCGGTCGGCACGTCGAGGTCGGTCGCCGTGAGGTCGGTGCGCGCGCCCGTCCACGACGCGGTGAGCCCGCGGGTCTCGACGTCACTGCTGGCGTATGCCGTGTGYCCGGGCTGGGTGCCCGACGTCTCGTCGTCCGCGTGGCCGGGCACGGCGACGGCCGGCGCGAGGTCGAGCAGGGCGTCGATGCGCTGCTCACTGCCCCGGGCCCGGGCCAGGGCGCGCATGGCGTCGACGAGTGGGGTGATGGCTTCGGAGACCGCGACGGGCGTGAGCACGAGGAGCGCCTTGACCGGGGTCGAGACGGCAAGGTCCTGGGCGATGACCGCGGTCACGGCGACGGCTGCCCCCACCGCGACGAGGAAGAGGGAGGCTGCGGCCGCGCGGCCGGCACTGATCCTCCGCGTCGCCCGGTCGAGCGCGGCGTGGGCGTCGTCCAGCCAGCCGAGCGCCGTGTGCCAGCCGCCGACCGCCCGCAGCTCACCGGCCTGGCTCGACATGAGCTCGCTGACGCGCGTCACCTCGGCTCGGGCAGCGAGCAGCTCTGCGAGGGAACGGGACTCGAGGCGAACGGCCAACCCGCTGATGAGGCACACGACGAGCCCGAGCCCGAGCATGACGAGGCCCACGGGCGGGGCGAGCACCATCGTCAGGGCGATGGCGATGCCACCGGCGACGGCCGTCGAGATGGCCGGGACCGTGACCCGCACCTGGGCGTCGACGACGTCGGTGAGGTCGTCGACGACACCGGTGAGCACGTCGGAGCGGCGGCGGCGTCCGAGGCGGGCCGGAGTGAGGGGGATGAGGGCCTCGTAGGCCGACGTCCGACGTTCGGCGAGCATCGCGAGTGCGGCGTCGTGGCTCGTGAGCCGTTCCCAGTAGCGGAACACGGGCCGCGCCATGCCGAAGGCGCGGACGGCGACGATCGCGGTGAGCAGCGTGAGGATGACGGGGTGCTCGGAGGCCCGGACGATGAGCCAGCCTGAGGCCGCGGTGAGGGCCATGCCTGCCGCGGTCGCGATGCCGCCGAGCAGGCCGCCGCGGACGGTGCCGCCGGAGGGCCACCAGACCCGCCGGGTCGAGGCGCTCATCGGTCGGCCTCCTCTCGGGAGCCGGTGAGGACGAGGTGGTGGTCGGCGTGGGCGAGCAGCTCGTCGCGGTGGGTCACGGCGATGACGACTCGGCGCTCGGCGAGCTCGGCGACGAGAGCAGCGATGTGCTCGGCGCCCTCGGGGTCGAGGTGGGCGGTCGGCTCGTCGAGAAGCAGGACGGTCTCGGGGGCGAGCCAGGCACGGGCGAGGGCGAGACGCTGGCGCTGCCCGGCGGACAGTCCGAAGCCGTCGTCGCCGAGGTCGGCGGACAGGCCACCGGGCAGGGCGGCGACGACCCCGTCGACCTCGACCGCGCGCAGGGCCTCCCAGAGCTGGCCGTCGGTGGCCGGATGGCCGATGGTCAGCGCCGAGCGCACCGTCCCGGTCGCGAGGAAGGGCCGCTGTGTCACGTAGTGCGAGGCCGGCGCCTCGACCGTGCCTGCCGTGGGCTGACGCAGTCCGGCTGCGAGGTCGAGCACCGTCGACTTGCCGACGCCCGACGGTCCGGTCACGACCGTGAGCCCGGGGCCGGCCACGAGGTCGAGGCCATGGACGACGGGAGCCGGCGACCCGGCATACGCGTAGGTGACGGCGTCGAGCCGCACGTGACCGACTCGTCCGCTGCGCTCGTCGGTCGACGAGTCGGCGGGGAGCTCGGAGGGGGTCGGGTCGAGGTGGGCGAGGATGGCGTCGAGGGCCACGGCGCCGTCGGCGGCGGCGTGGTACTCGGCACCGACCCGTCGCACCGGCCAGTAGGCCTCGGGGGCGAGCAGGATCGCGACGAGCGCCGGGCCGAGGGCCATCGACCCGGTGGACAGACGGAGGCCGACCGTCACGGCGACGAGGGCGACCGAGATCGTCGCGAGGAGCTCGAGTGCGGCCGACGACAGGAACGCGATGCGCAGCGTCTCCATCGTGGCGCGGCGGTGCCGGTCGCTGACCTCCCGGACCGTCGTGACCTGCCGCCGGGCCCGGCCGTAGGTGACGAGTGTCGGCAGGCCGCGGACGACGTCGAGGAAGTGGCCCGAGAGCGACGCCAGTGCTGCCCACCGCCGCTCGGTCGACTCCGCGGTGGCCTTGCCGATGAGGGCGGCGAAGACGGGCAGGAGCGGCAGGGTGAGCCCCACGACGAGGGCGCTCGGCCAGTCGACGACGACGAGCGTCGCGATGGCGAGGGCGGGCACGACGGCGGCGGTCACGAGGGTCGGGAGGAAGCGGGCGGCATACGGCTCCACGGCTGCCGTGCCCGCGGTCGCGAGCGAGACGGCTGCCCCCGGTTCGAGGCGCGAGTCTGCGTCGACGGTGCCCCAGCGACCCAGGAGCGAAGCTCGCAGCGCCGACGACACCGACACGCCGGACCAGGCCGCCACCCACTCCGTCACGGCCGCGAGCACCGCCCGCACGGCGAAGAGTCCGAGCAGCCAGGCGAGGGGAGTGGTGAGGTCCGTCCCGTCGACGACGGCCACGACGACCGCCGACAGCGCGAAGGCCGTCGCGATCGTCGTCAGGCCGCTCGCGATGCCGGTGGCGGCGAGGACGGCGACAGGCCTCCGGGCGGCCGGGACCGCCCGGAGGAGTCGTGGGTCGAAGGGCTTCACCGAGTCCGTGCTCTCTCGATCGATGGTGGCGTCAGGGTCAGGGTCAGGGTCAGGGTCGTGGTCAGCGGTCGGGTTCAGTGCGAGACGGTCTCGCGGGGGGCGTCCTCGGGAATGTGCTGGACCGTCAGGCGCTTCCGGAAGACCCAGTAGGTCCAGCTCTGGTAGATCAGGACGATCGGCGTGAAGACCAGCGCGACGATCGTCATGACCTTGAGCGTGTAGTCGGTGCTCGACGCGTTGTGGATCGTCAGGTTCCAGGCGGGGTTCGTCGAGCTCGGCATGACGTTCGGGAAGAGCACGAGGAAGTACGTCGCGACCGCCATGGCGATGGTGACGGCCGTGCCGATGAAGGCCCAGCCCTCACGCCCGGCCCGGTTCGCCGCGAGCCCGCCGAGGAGAGCGGCGGCCGCGATCACGGTGGTCATCCACGAGGCGGGCTTGCCGTCGGTGAGGCCGATCCAGACGAGCAGGACGACCGCGAGCACCGCGGCGACGACACCGACGCGCTCGGCGATCCGGCGCGCCTCGTGCCGGATCTTCCCGTCGGTCTTGAGTGCCACGAAGATCGCGCCGTGCGTGAGGAAGAGCGTCACGAAGACGAGTCCGCCGAGGATGCCGGCCGGGTTGAGCAGCGTGAAGAGGTTGCCGGTGTACTCCTTGTTCGCGTCGATCGGCACGCCGCGCACGATGTTCGTCAGCGCGACGCCCCAGAGCAGCGCGGGCACGAGCGAGCCCCAGAAGATCGCCCGGTCCCAGCGCGCCTTCCACTGCGCCTCGGGACGCTTGTGGCGGTACTCGAGGCCGAGGTTGCGCACGATGAGCGCGACGAGGATGAGCAGCAGCGGCAGGTAGAAACCGCTGAACAGCGTGGCGTACCAGTGCGGGAAGGCCGCGAAGGTCGCGCCGCCGGCGGTCAGCACCCATACCTCGTTGCCGTCCCACACCGGGCCGATCGTGTTGAGCAGGACGCGACGACGCTTCTCCGCGTCGACGGCGTCGGAGGCGTAGCGCTTGCCGCCGAGCACGGGCATCAGCATGCCGACGCCGAAGTCGAAGCCCTCGAGGACGAGGTAGCCGGTCCAGAGGATACCGATGACGAGGAACCAGAAGGTGGCGAGATCCATTGCAGCTCAGCCCTTCTCAGTAGGCGAAGACGAGGGGTGCGTCCTCGTCCCGGTCGGCGGGGTCCTGCGGCTCCTCGAAGGGCTCGGCCCCCTTGCGGACGTAGTGCAGGAAGAGCTTGATCTCGACGACGGCGAGGGCGCCGTAGAGCAGCGTGAAGACGACCATCGACGTGATGACCTCGCCCATCGAGACGTTCGGCGAGACCCCGTTGGCGGTCGTCATCAGGCCGAAGACGAGCCAGGGCTGGCGGCCGACCTCGGTGAAGATCCAGCCGAAGCTGTTGGCGAAGACGGGCAGGAGCGGAGCGGCCACGGCGGCATACACGAGCCACTTCGACGTCGGGGCGCGTCCCTTGCGCGTCAGCCAGAGGACGGCGAGCGCGATGAGTGCCGTCACCATCCCGAGCCCGATCATCAGGCGGAACGACCAGTAGGTGGTCGGGATGTTGGGGACGTAGGCCGTCGCGGTGTCGGCCACGCGGGGGTTGCCGCTCGCGCCGTAGGTCTGGGCATACGCGGCCTTGAGGTCGTTGATGCCCCTGACGACGCCCTTGAAGTCCCCGGTCCCGAGGAAGCTGAGCAGGCCGGGGATCTCGATGATGGCGTTGGCGTGCGAGCCGTCGAGCGAGCCGACCGTCAGCACGGAGAAGGGCGCCCCGGCCCCCGCGGGCACGGACTCGTAGAGCCCCTCGGCGGCGGCCATCTTCATCGGCTGGACCTGGGTCATGATCTTGCCCTGCGCGTCGCCGGAGACGACGACGCCGATGGCGGCGACGAGGGTGAAGACCGCCGCGATGCGGGTCGCCCTGCGGTACATCGGCGCATCGGTGCGGGCGACCTCCCGCGCGTCGTCGCCGGCGCGCTTGGCCTCACGGCGCATCAGCCACAGTGCGACGCCCATCACGACGCCGGCGCCGGCCATGTACGCGGAGAAGAGGACGTGCGGGAAGGTGACGAGCTGGACCTTGTTGGTCAGCACCGCGAAGAAGTCCGTGAGCTCGGCGCGTCCGCTCGCCTTGTTGTACGTGTAGCCGACCGGGTGCTGCATGAAGGAGTTGGCGGCGAGGATGAAGTACGCCGACAGCACCGTCCC
Source organism: Terrabacter sp. P5_B1 (assembly GCF_056400505.1). Taxonomy (NCBI): domain Bacteria; kingdom Bacillati; phylum Actinomycetota; class Actinomycetes; order Micrococcales; family Intrasporangiaceae; genus Terrabacter; species Terrabacter sp. P5_B1. The sequence continues at coordinate 9,184 of NZ_JBFULD010000045.1, read as the reverse complement.
GATGTGCACCAGCCAGATCGTCGCGGCGTGCAGCTTCTCCGGCAGCCGCCCCCAGCCGAAGATCCACAGGCCGAGGAAGGTCGACTCGAGGAAGAAGGCGAGCAGCGCCTCGATGGCGAGGGGTGCCCCGAAGATGTCACCGACGAAGCGCGAGTAGTCGCTCCAGTTCATCCCGAACTGGAACTCCTGCACGATGCCGGTGACGAGCCCGAGGGCGAAGTTGATGAGGAAGAGCTTGCCGAAGAACTTCGCCAGCCTCATCCACTGCGGGTTGTGCGTGCGCACCCAGGCGGTGTGGAAGACAGCGACGATGAGGGACATGCCGATCGTGATCGGCACGAAGAGGAAGTGGTACACGGTGGTGATGGCGAACTGCCACCGTGCCAGGTCCGTTGCATCCATGAGGGCTCCGCGAGGGGTCAGCACCAAAACTACGTGACGTAGTAGATGCTAGCCGTTGCGCTGGGAACGAGGGGACGCCCCTGTCCAGGGATCGGCGTGACACCGCTCACTCGGCCGGCGTTGACACCGGCTCCGGCCACTGCGTTACTCACGGGGTGACCGAACTCGACATCGTCGTCGACCCCGACGCCCGCGAGGCTCCCTTCGAGCAGCTGCGCGCGCAGGTCGAGGCGCTGATCCGCTCGGGCCGACTCGTGCCCGGCGACCGGCTCCCGACGGTTCGGGCGCTCGCCGTCGACCTCGGCCTCGCGGCCAACACGGTGGCCCGCGCCTTCAAGGAGCTCGAGGCCGCGGGCCTCGTCGAGACGCGCGGCCGGGCTGGCACGGTGGTCGCCTCGGGGGAGCATGCCGCCGAGGCGGCGCTCGGGGTGCTGGCCGAGCGGTTCGTGGCGGCGGCCCGCGCGGCCGGTGTCGCTGACCCTGCCGCGATCGAGATCGTCCGCCGCGCCCAGCGCGAGGCCTGACGGGAGCTCTCGCCCGAGGTCGTATGCCGTGTCGCCGGTCAGGCGTGCCGCTGCAGCGGGTGCAGGATGCGCGAGACGGCGATGCGGTGCGGTCGGTGGCGTTCGGGTCGGCGTGTCGGTGCTGGGGTCGGCTCGGGACCCGGTGGCAGGTCCGACATCAGCCCCCTCTCGAGCGCGGACTGCTGGTCAGCGGCGGACTTCACGGCCCAGGCGCCGGCGAGGCGGGCTGCGTGTGGAGGAATGCCCATGACGTGCTCCTGGTGCGGTGGCTGGTGCAGCGGGTGTGCGGCGGAAGTGGATACTGATCCCTCCCACGGCTCAGAGCCGGTGGGCGTCCCGCTGATACCCCGCCCCTCACCGAAGGGTTCCTGCGGAGACAGTCCGCGTGTGCACCTCGCGTTGTCAGAACAACGCAAGGTGCACACACGCGCGACGCCCGGTCAGTCGACGAGGTCGATGTCCCAGTGCTCGTCGTCGCGCAGGCCGGGCGCGGTCCACGCCGAGTCGGGCCGCCACCGCGTCCACTCGTCGTCGAACGGCCCGTCGCCGCGCGCGAAGTACGCCCGCGTGCTCACCGTTGAGCCGGATCGCCCGGGCCTGCCGCGCCGTCACCCGCCCGGCATCCGGACACCCTTCGGGTCTGCCTCAGCGTGTCGGGGTCACCTTCGCGATGGCGATGCGGCGGCCGGCCTTCTGCTCGTACGGGGCGAAGGACGGATAGGCGGTGACGAAGTCGTGCCAACCTGCCTCCCGCTCAGCGCCGCGCAGCACCTCGACGGAGACCGGCATCTGCTGGCGGCCCACCTGGATGGTGGCCGTGGAGGTCGCGCGCAGGTTGCGGATCCACTGCGGCTCCTTCGGCTGCCCGCCCGCCGTCGCCGCGAGGTAGTAGGCGCCATCGCGCTCGATGTAGGCGACCGGGACCGTGTGCGGCTTCCCCGAGCTGCGACCGGGAGCCGTGAGCAGCAGCACCGGGCTGCCGCCACGAGCCCTGCCGCCGATCCGCCCGCCCGTGCGTCGGTAGGTCCACGTGGCGCCCGCGTTCCCCGCCCGCCACAGTCGTCGAGTCATCGTGCCCATGCTCATCCCTCGCTCGGTCCCCAGGACCCCCATGGTCCGAGTCAAGCACTCCGCGACGGTTCGCGTCAGGCCGTGCCGCGCTCGTCGACGATGCGACGGGCCTTGCCGATGGAGCGCTCGATCGAGCCGGGCGCTCGCACCTCGACGCCGCAGGTCGTGCCGATGTGCGTCTTGATCGCGTGCTGGAGAGCGCGCGCGATCTCGTCGGCGGCGCCGGCCTCGAGGCGCGTGACCGGCTCGACGAGCACCGTCAGCTCGACCATCCGGCCGGGCTGGGTCAGCACGCACTGGAAGTAGGGCGACAGGCGCGGCTCGGCGAGCACGTGCTCCTCGATCTGGGTCGGGAAGACGTTGACGCCGCGGATGATCATCATGTCGTCGGTGCGCCCGGTGATCTTCTCCATCCGGCGCATCGACGGGACGGCCGTGCCGGGGAGCAGTCGCGTCAGGTCACGGGTGCGGTAGCGGATCACCGGCATCGCCTCCTTCGTCAGCGACGTGAAGACGAGCTCGCCGACCTCGCCGTCGGGCAGGACCTCCTCGGTGATCGGGTCGATGACCTCGGGGTAGAAGTGGTCCTCCCAGATGTGCAGCCCGTCCTTCGTCGTCGCGGCCTCCTGCGCGACGCCGGGGCCCATGACCTCCGAGAGGCCGTAGATGTCGACGGCGTCCATGCCGGTGCGGCGCTCGATCTCCTGGCGCATCGACTCGGTCCAGGGCTCGGCACCGAAGATCCCGACCTCCAGGCTCGTCGTGGCCGGATCGATGCCCTCGAGCTCCATCTGGTCGAGCAGGCTGAGGAAGTAGCTCGGCGTTACCATGATGACGCGCGGGCCGAAGTCCTGGATGAGCTGGACCTGCCGCTCGGTCATGCCGCCGCTGACGGGTACGACCGTCGCGCCGAGCCGCTCGACGCCGTAGTGGGCCCCGAGACCGCCGGTGAACAGGCCGTAGCCGTAGGCGACGTGCACGATGTCGCCCGGGTGCCCGCCCGCTAGACGAATCGAGCGCGCCATGAGGTCTGCCCACGTGTCGATGTCGCGTCTGGTGTACCCCACCACGGTGGGCCGCCCGGTGGTCCCCGAGCTCGCGTGCACGCGCACGACCTGCTCCCGCGGGACGGCGAACATCCCGAAGGGGTAGTTGGCCCGCAGGTCCGCCTTGGTCGTGAACGGCATACGGCTCACGTCGTCGAGCGACCGCAGGTCATCGGGGTGGAAACCCTTGGCGTCAAACGCAGCCCGGTAGTGCGGGACGTTGTCGTATGCCGTCCGCACCATCCGTCGGAGACGCTCGAGCTGCAGGGCCCGCAGCTCCCCCACCTCGAGGGTCGGGATCTCGTGGTCGGGCAGTGCGGGTCGGCTCGAGGGTGACTCCGTCGTCATGGCCCCATTCTTGCCCACGTCTCTTGCGGCTCAGGGGATCTGGGCGTCCGTCGCCTCTTCCTCGTCCTCGGTGCGCATCCGCGCGAGGAACGACTTGGTGCGCTCGTGCTGCGGGTTGCGGATGACGTCCTTGGGCCGGCCCTCTTCGACGACGACCCCTCCGTCCATGAAGACGACGTGGTCGGCGACGTCACGCGCGAAGCCCATCTCGTGCGTCACGACGATCATCGTCATGCCTTGCTGGGCGAGCTCACGCATGACGCGCAGCACCTCGCCGACGAGCTCGGGATCCAGGGCAGAGGTGGGCTCGTCGAAGAGCATCAGCTTCGGGTCCATCGCCAGGGCCCGGGCGATCGCCACCCGCTGCTGCTGGCCGCCCGAGAGCTGCGCCGGGTAGGCGTCCGGCTTGTCGGCGAGGCCGACCTGCTCGAGCAGCTCGTGTGCCCGCGCCCGTGCCTGCTTCTTGCTGACACCCTTGACCTGGATGGGTGCCTCCATGACGTTCTCGAGGGCCGTCATGTGCGGGAAGAGGTTGAAGCGCTGGAACACCATCCCGATCTCGCGGCGCTGGGTCGCCACCTGCTTGTCCGTGAGGTGGTGCAGGTGCCCACCTTCGTCACGGAAGCCGACGAGGTCGCCGTCGACCCAGATGCGGCCGCCGTCGATGGCCTCGAGCTGGTTGATGCAGCGCAGGAACGTCGTCTTGCCCGAGCCGGAGGGCCCGAGCAGGCAGACGACCTCACCACGGTGGACGTCGAGGTCGATGCCCTTGAGCACCTCGTTGCCGTGGAAGCTCTTCATGACGTTGACCGCGTGGACGAGCGGCCGGTCCTCACCCGTTCGCGAGCGCTCGGGCACCGGCGAGGCGGTGCGCTGGGGAGCTGTCGCGTTCGTCGGGGTGTTCGTGGTCTCGGACATCAGGCGCCTCCTGCCCCGGCGGGTCGTGCGAACCGTTTGTTGCTCGGGGTGCCGAACCCACGCCCGAAACGCTTCTCGAGGAAGTACTGGCCGACCATGAGCACCGACCCGACGATGAGGTACCACGCGGTGACGGCGACGAACGCCGGCATGATGAGCAGCGTCCGGTTGCCGATCGCGCTCGTCTGGTAGAAGAGCTCGGTGATGACGGGGATCGCCGAGAGCAGCGAGGTGTCCTTGACCATGGCGATCGTCTCGTTGCCGGTGGGCGGCACGATGACGCGCATCGCCTGGGGCAGCACGACGCGGCGCATGGCCTTGCCGCGGTTCATCCCGAGCGCCGCGGCGGCCTCCGCCTGGCCCGTGTCCACGGACAGGATGCCCGCGCGGGCGATCTCAGCCATGTAGGCCGCCTCGGACAGGCCCAGGCCGATGATGCCGGCGAGCAGCGTGCTCGAGAACTGGTTGACGTTGAGGGTGAAGAAGGTGAAGTCGCTCGACAGGCCCATGACGGAGGCGAGCTGCTGACCGAATGGCACGCCGAAGTCGATCTTGTTGTAGAGGAAGCCGACGCCGCTGCCGATCATCGCGAGCAGGACCAGGCGCGGGATGCCGCGGAAGAACCACGTGTAGACGAACGAGACCCCACGCAGGATCGGGTTCTCCGACAGGCGCAGGACGGCGATGATGATGCCGCCCACGATGCCGATGACCATCGAGCCGATGGTGCCGATGATGGTGCCCTTCCAGAGCCCCTCGATCACCGGGGTCTGCTGCATGATCTCGAGGGCCTTGGCGAAGTTCCAGCGCGGGTTCGTCACGAACGAGCTGATGAGCATGGCGAGGACCACGAGGATCACCACGAGCGCGACCCAGCGCCCGGGGTGTCGGACCGGCTTGGCCGAGATGACGCCCGGCCGGTCGGTGGTCGCGCCGGTCGGCGTCGCGGTGGTCTTCGTGCCGGTCACGGGGTCGCTCACGGGTTGACGGCGAAGTTGTCGATCCCGCCGGCCTCGACGGCGTACTTCTTCAGCGCCGCGTCGTAGCTGCCGTCAGCCTTGGTCGCCTTGAGGGCCTCGACGAGGAGGTTGGCGAGGTCGGTCTGGTCCTTCGGCACGACGAAGCCGTACGGGGCCGAGTCGTAGATGCTGCCGAGCGGCTCGAGCGTCCCGGTCTGCTTGATGGCGTACAACCCGACGGGGGAGTCGGCGAGCATCGCGACGGTCTTGCCGCTCGCGACGTCGGCGGTCACCTGGTCCTGGCCGGTCTGGATGACCTGCGTGATGGCCGGCTTGCCGGCGTCGGTGCACTTCTTGCTCCGTGCCGCGAGGTCGTCGGCCTGGACGGTGCCCTTCTGGGCGCCGACGCTCTTGCCGCAGACGTCGTCCATGTTGACCTTCTCGGGGTTGCCCTTGGCGACGACCCACTGCGTGCCGGCCTTGTAGTAGCTCACCATGTTGACCTGCTTCTTGCGGTCGGGGTTGATGGTGAAGCTCGAGACACCCATGTCGTACTTGCCGCTCGTCACGCCGAGGATGATCGTGCCGAAGCCCGCGGGGACGTACTCCGTCTTGAGGCCGAGCTTGGCCGCGACGGCGTTGAAGAGGTCGACCTCGAAGCCCTCGACGGTCTTGCCGTCGGTCGCGAGCATCTCGTTGGGCGCGTAGGTCGGGTCCGTACCGACGACGATCTTGCCGGCGGACTTCAGCTTCGCCGGGACCTTGGCGGCCAGTGCCTGGTCGACGCCTCCGCCGGCCGCGCTCGCCGAACCGGCAGGGGCGCTGCCTGCCGCCGGCGGGGTGGACAACGAGTTCGAGCCGCAGGCGGAGAGGGTGAGGCCGGCGGCGACGAGGCCGGTGACGGTGAACAGGGACAGGCGACGCATCAGGGGTCCTTCCGGGTCAAGCAAGTCGTTCGAGGTGAGCGGGCGCGACAGTGCGCCGAGTGATCTCGCCGATCCTGCCACCTTTCGCTGCGAGTACGCATGGATGCGGCCGAACCGTTAGCGGGGACACAGCAGCACCCCGGACATAGCGCCCGAGGTGCGTGCCGATGAAGGAGCGGACGTGTGCCGCGGGTGTCGCCAGGCGCCTCAGAGGCGGTAGCGGGTGATGCTGCCCGGAGCGTTGACCACCGGTCCCGCCGGGCCGAACGTGACGTCTGCGAGCGTGCCGACGTAGAGCGACTCGCCTTGGATCTCGATCGAGAGCGGTCGGTCGGTCGTGACGACGGTGGAGGTGCGCCCGTGCTTCAGCTTCGTGACCTTGCCCCCGAAGAGCTCGGCGACGTAGACGGCGCCGTCCTGGCCCAGGGCGAGGTCGGTCGCGCCGAGGAAGCCGGTCGCCATGCGCTGGGACGAGTGCTTCCACGGGTTGACGGTGTAGACGGATCCGCGCGCCCCGAGACTCGGGTCCTCCGGGCCGCCGGGCAGGGTCGAGACCCAGAGCTTCCCGCCCGCTCCGCGCTCGACGTCGGTGGGGACGGGCTCGAAGTTGTACTTCGCTCCGGCGAGGCAGGACGGTGCCCCCATGGCGGCGACCTGGGCGGCCGTCAGGGTGACGGGCTGGGGCGGCAGCACCGCGATCGTCGACACGTGTCCGTGACGGTCGACGCGGAGGATGTCGTTGCCCCCGGCATCAGCCACGGACCACGCCCCGTCCCCGATGTAGGCGACGGCATACGGGTGGGAGTCGACCTGCCCCTTGTAGGTCGCGGGGATCTGGAAGGCCTTCATGAAGAAGGCATCGAGCTCCCCCGGTGCGCAGCTCTTGCCCCCGGAGACGACGCCGTAGGTGGCGCGCTTGTCGGGGTTCGCCTTCTTCTCGTAGCCGCTGAGGTCGGCGACGACGTCCGACCGGCCCTTGCTGCGGATCGTCAGCGAGGTGGAGCTGTGGTCGTCGTTGGACGACGTGAAGGCATAGGTGGCGCCCCCTTGGATGACGTCGATGCCGGCGACCTCGGGCTGCGGACCCGTCGTGACGACCGTGTCGGTCCCCTTCGAGATCTTGTTGACAGTGCCGACGAATCCGTCGGTGTACCAGACGTCCTGGCCCGAGATCGCCATCCCGAACGGCGCGATGACGCTGCTGTTCAGGACCTTCGGTGAGTGCGCCGGGCCGTCCCCGGAGCCGTGGGCGGAGGCGCTCGACCCCGTGAGGGCGCTGAACGCGGTGGCTGTCGTGCACGCGGCGACGACAGCAGTGATGGCACGGATCTTGCTTGACATGTGGTTGCCCCTCGTTGTCCTTGAGAGCGGTAGTTCGGCGAGCTCTCGCGGCGTTCGGCGACGCCGTGTCTTCGACGGTAGGGAAGCGCTGTGGCGCCCGTCACACGTTTTCCCGTTTCCGCTCTGCCGTTCGCGAGGTATGTCGGAAAGACAGGGAAGATCCGCGCGAGGCTCCTCGGGACGGGTCCCGTACACGGCATAGGTCGTCTTCGGGTAGACTTGTCGGCAGCGGCCCGCCCAGTTCTGCCTCGGGTCGCTTCTTCTTGGCCTGGCGGAGTGTCGCCGGCCCCGTCGATTCGCTCTTGCGCCGCGACACCTCACAGCCGAGGCCGTCGCGCCGGGCAGAACGACCGCTTCCACTTTTTGGAGTACCCGCCTGTGTCCACTGACACGAACTTCGCCGTCCTCGGCGTCCCCGCCCACCTCGTCACGGTCCTCGACGACCTTGGCATCACCGTCCCGACCCCGATCCAGGCAGCGACGCTGCCCGACTCGCTCGCGGGCCGCGACGTGCTCGGCCGCGGCCGCACCGGCTCCGGCAAGACGTACGCGTTCCTGCTGCCCCTGCTGACGCGCCTGTCCCAGTCGGGCCAGCGCCGTCAGGCCCGCCGTCCCCGCGCTCTGATCCTCGCGCCGACGCGTGAGCTCGTGACCCAGATCGACACGGCCATGGCGCCGCTCGCCAAGGCGCTCGGCCTCACCTCGCAGACGATCTTCGGCGGCGTCGGCCAGAACCCGCAGGTCCAGGGGCTCCGGAACGGCGTCGACGTCATCGTCGCCTGCCCCGGCCGCCTCGAGGACCTCATGCAGCAGGGCCACGTCTTCCTCGACGGCATCGAGATCACCATCCTCGACGAGGCCGACCACATGGCCGACCTCGGCTTCCTCCCCGGTGTGCGCCGGATCATGGAGAAGACGCCCCGGGACAGCCAGCGGCTGCTCTTCTCCGCGACGCTCGACGGTGCGATCAACGTCCTCGTCAAGCGCTTCCTCACCAATCCTGTGACGCACGAAGCCGATTCGGCCCAGTCGCCGGTGTCGACGATGAGCCACCACGTGCTCCACGTCGGCGCCGACGCGCACCTCCCCGTGCTGCTGGACCTCACCGCCGCACCGGGGCGCACCGTCGTCTTCACGCGCACCAAGCACCGGGCCAAGAAGCTCGCCAAGCAGCTCAACGCCTCGGGAGTTCCGGCCGTCGAGCTGCACGGCAACCTCAGCCAGGGCGCCCGCACGCGCAACATGGACGACTTCCACTCCGGCCGCGCCCAGACGCTCGTCGCGACGGACATCGCCGCCCGCGGCATCCACGTCGACGACGTCGCGCTCGTGATCCACGCCGACCCGCCCGTCGAGCACAAGGCCTACCTCCACCGCTCGGGCCGCACGGCCCGCGCCGGCAACGACGGCACCGTCGTGACGATGATGCTCGACGACCAGGTGCGCGACGTGCGCGACCTGACGCGCAAGGCCGGCATCAAGCCGACCACGACGCGCGTCCAGCTCGGCCACCCGCTCCTGACCGAGCTCGCCCCCGGCGACCGGTCGTATGCCGGTGGCCTCGTCCGCGAGGCCGCTCCGTCGGGCTCGGGCGAGGGCTCAGGCCGTGGCGGCGCCGGCCGTGGACGCGGCCGCGGTCGTGGCACCGG
>NZ_JBFULD010000044.1:0-17279 GCF_056400505.1 Terrabacter sp. P5_B1 | reverse complement strand
CGCCGTCGCAGCCCTGACCGGTGACATCGAGCAGGTGCCGAGCGCCGTCAGCGCGATCAAGGTCAAGGGCGTGCGCAGCTACACGCGCGTGCGCCAGGGCGACACGGTCGACCTCCCGGCGCGTCCGGTGACGGTGAGCCGGTTCGACGTGCTCTCGGTGCGTCCGGGCACGGCGACGCTCGAGGTCGGTCCCGCCATCGACGTCGTCGACGTCGTCGTCGAGCTCGACGTGTCGTCGGGCACCTACGTCCGCGCCCTCGCCCGGGACCTCGGCGCCGCCCTGGGCGTCGGGGGACACCTGACCGAGCTCCGGCGCACGCGTGTGGGCCGGTTCGGGATCGGGGACGCCGCGTCGCTCGACGACCTCATGGCCAGGTCCGAGGCGGACGGCCCGGACGGCATACCCCTGATCCCCATCGCCGAGGCGGCTCGGGCGCAGCTGCCCGTGCACGAGGTCTCGACGGAGGAGGCCACCGCGCTCGGCTACGGACAGCGCATTCCCAGCGCCGTGGCCGGCGCCGACGCGGTTGCTGCGATCGACCCCGAGGGACGCCTCGTCGCGGTGCTCGACGAGACGCGATCGACGGCGCGCGCCAAGGTGGTCTTCGCCGCGTCCGGGGCCGGGGTCTGAGCCTGGTGCCCGAGCCTTCGGACGTCCGCTCCGGCACGCCCACTACAGTGGTCGCCGTGCAGCGCTGGTACGGACTCGACGACATCCCGGCCGACCTCGGGCCCACCGTCGTCACCCTCGGAAACTTCGACGGGGTGCACCGCGGGCACCGCGAGGTGCTGACGCGCGTCGTGCGTGAGGCCGCCCAGCGGGACGCACTTCCCGTCGCCGTGACCTTCGAACCACACCCGATCGCGGTCCTCTACCCCGACCGGGCGCCCGCGGCGGTCATGTCGCTGGAGCAGCGCCTCGACGCCCTCGACTCGGTGGGCCTCGCGGCAGTGCTCGTCCTCGAGTTCACCCGTGACTTCGCCCAGCAGACGCCAGAGGAGTTCGTCCGCGGCACCTTCGTCGAGGCCCTGGGGGCGTGCGCGGTCGTCGTCGGCAAGGACACCCGGTTCGGCGTGCGCAACTCCGGCGACGTCGGCACCCTGCGTGAGCTGGGGGCCGCGCACGGCTTCGAGGTCATCGCCCTCGAGGACATCGGCGAGGGGGCCAGCGATGGCGCTCGCTGGAGCTCGACGCAGCTGCGGGCCGAGCTGCTCGCCGGAAACACCGACCACGCAGCCCAGATCCTCGGCCGCCCGCACCGCGTCACCGGCGCGGTCGTGCACGGGGACCACCGCGGCCGCGAGCTCGGCTACCCGACGGCGAACCTCTCCCAGGACCACGAGGGCCTCGTGCCCGCCGACGGGGTGTATGCCGGGTGGCTCGTCCGTCTCGACCTCCCCGAGGGTGCCCCGGACCGCGCCCTGCCCGCCGCCGTGTCGGTCGGGACCAACCCGACGTTCGACGGCCACCAGCGCCGGGTCGAGGCCTACGTCCTCGACCGCACCGACCTCGACCTCTACGGCGAGCGCGTCGCGGTCGAGTTCGTCTCGCACCTGCGGCCGACCCTGAAGTTCGAGACGATCGACGCGCTGGTGGGGCAGATGGCGCAGGACGTGGCGCGGTGTCGCGAGATCCTGTCGGCGATCGTCCCGTCCTAGCGGGCCCGGTCCGGCGACCCGCCCGCGTCATGGGACGGCCCCGTGCCCCGAGGGGTCGGCGAGGCGCGGGATCGTCGTGGATGCAGCTCGACCTCGGCCTGCTCATCGGGGCGCTGGGGCTCTCCGTCGTCGGCGTCGTGCTCATCTGGTCGGCCACCCGGGCGTCGTCCGGCGGCACGGCGGCGCTCAAGCAGCTCGTGGCGCTCGGCGTCGGCCTGGCGTGTGCGGCTGCCGTGACCCGCCTCGACGTGCGGACGGTGCGCGCGGTGGCCCCGCTCGTCTACGTGCTCGCCGTCCTCGGCCTCGCCGCCGTCGTCTCGCCGCTCGGGTCGACGGTCAACGGGTCCCGCTCCTGGATCCGCCTGCCGGGGGGCATGAGCCTGCAGCCGTCGGAGCTCATGAAGGTGGCTCTCGCCGTCGGTCTCGCCATGCTCCTGGCGGAGCGTGGTGAGCGTGGGCTTCGCCAGCCGCACCGCGACGTCGTGCTCGCGTGGGTCGTGGCCGGCATACCCGTCGTGCTCGTCCTGGCCCAGCCCGACCTCGGCTCGGCCCTGGTGCTCATGGCCATGGCGGTCGTCATCATCGCCGCCGCGGGGGCGCCGGGGCTGTGGACGGCGACGGTGCTCGTCGCGGGAGCCGGGGCCGTGGCCGCGGCCTTCCTCACCCCGGTCCTGTCGGGCTACCAGCGCAACCGGCTGCGGGCCTTCCTCGACCCGTCGCTCGATCCGCAGGGCATCGGCTACCAGACCCGCCAGGTGCGCATCGCCATCGGTTCCGGGGGCCTCGGCGGCCAGGGCCTCTTCGAGGGGCGCCAGACGCAGGGCGGGTTCATCCCGTTCCAGGAGACCGACTTCGTCTTCTCCGTCGCGGGGGAGGAGCTCGGGTTCGTCGGCGCCGCCGGGATCGTCGTGCTCATCGCCTTCATCGTCGCGCGCTGCGTCGTCGTGGCACGCCGGGCGGACGCGTTCGGCCGTCTCGTCGCGATCGGCGTCGCCGTGTGGATGGGCGTGCAGGCGTTCGAGAACATCGGGATGAACCTCGGGCTCATGCCCGTCACCGGCCTCCCGCTGCCGTTCGTGTCGAGCGGAGGGTCCTCGCTCATCGCCTCGTGGGTCGCCATCGGCCTCGTCGGGAACGTCGCCGCGGTGTCCCAGCGCCGCGGGCCGTTCCCGCGGCGTGCTGCCGGCCGGGTCAGGGGCGGGTTCCGGGGCTGACCCGGTTCGGGTCACGTTTCGATGAGGAAGCCCCCGAGTGCGTGACTGGGGAGCCGATTGTTGACATCATCCCGGCATGGCGGCCCCCGCAGACGCCGATGACGGGCCGGCCCCAGTGACAAAGGAGTCCAGATGCCCCTCCAGGCACTCGCCGACCGGCACGTCGACCAGAGCATCCTCGAGGGGCGCGCACCCAGCGTGGGCGCGCTCTTCCGCAGCCGGGTCCGGGCGACGCCCGACGCTGCCGCCTACCTCCACTTCGCGGACGGCTCGAGCGAGCTCACCACCCTGACGTGGCGGCAGACCCACGAGATCGTCGAGCAGTGGGCCGCGGGGCTCATCAGCCTCGGGGTGCAACTGGAGGACCGCGTCGCCATCGCCTCGACCACCCGGGTCGAGTGGATCCTGGCCGACCTCGCCGTCATCTGCGCCGGAGGCGCGACGACGACCGTCTACCCGACGACGATCGCCGAGGACGTCGCCTACATCCTCGACGACTCGGGCAGTGGCATCGTCTTCGCCGAGAACGAGGAGCAGGTCGCCAAGCTCCAGGCCGTGCGCTCGGAGATCCCCGGCGTGCGGCAGGTCATCGCGCTGACCGGGCCGGGCAGCGACGACCGCTGGGTCATCACGACCGACCAGCTCGCCGAGCGTGGGCGGGAGTGGCTCGCCGCCACCCCCGACCTCGTGGACTCGCGCATCGACCAGCTGGACCCCGAGTCCCTCGCCGTCGTGATCTACACGTCCGGCACGACGGGCCGCCCCAAGGGCGTGCGGCTCGTGCACGACAGTGTCGTCTACGAGGGCGCCGTCATCGACGCGATCGGCACGTTCACCAAGGACGACCTCCAGTTCCTCTGGCTGCCGCTCTCGCACGTCTTCGGCAAGATGCTCGTCGCCACGGGCCTGCAGATCGGCTTCCCGACGGCCGTCGACGGCCGCGTCGACCGGATCGTCGAGAACATGGCGGTCATCAAGCCGACCTTCATGGCCGGTCCGCCGCGCATCTTCGAGAAGGCGCACGGGCGCATCGCGCTGATGTTCGCTGGGGAGAAGGGCATCAAGAAGCGGCTCATCGACTGGGCGCTGGCGGTCGGCGGCGAGATGCGCGACGTGCGGGCCCGCGGCGAGGAGCCCTCGTCGGGCCTGCGCCGCAGGCACGACCTTGCGACGAGGCTCGTGCTGCACAAGGTGCAGGAGCGCTTCGGCGGGCGGGTCCGTTTCATGATCAGCGGGTCCGCCCCGCTCAACGCCGACGTCGCCCGCTGGTTCGGCTCGGTCGGTCTGCTCGTCCAGGAGGGCTACGGCCTGACCGAGACGTCGTCCGGCACGACCGTCAACGCCCCCGACCACGGTGCGTACCAGTACGGATCGGTCGGCTGGCCGCTGCCGGGCACCGAGGTGCGCATCGCGGAGGAGGACGGCGAGATCCTCGTCAAGGGTCCCGGTGTCATGCGCGGCTACCACAACAACGCCGGGGCGACCGCTGAGGTGCTGACCGAGGACGGCTGGTTCCACACCGGCGACATCGGCCGCGTCGACGAGCGCGGCTTCCTCTACGTCACCGACCGCAAGAAGGACCTCTTCAAGACCTCGGGCGGCAAGTACGTCGCGCCGGCCGAGATCGAGGCGCGTTTCAAGGGCCTGTGCCCGTTCGTCAGCCAGTTCCTCGTGCACGGCGCCGGCCACAACTACGCGACGGCGCTCGTGACGCTCGACCCCGACGCAGTGGCCGGGTGGGCCCCGACGGTGGGGCTGGTCGGCAAGTCGTACACCGAGGTCGTGGCCTCACCGCAGGCGCGCGCGCTCGTCCAGCGCTACGTCGACCAGCTCAACGAGGGCCTCAACCGCTGGGAGACGATCAAGAAGTTCACCATCCTCGACCAGGACCTCACGGTCGAGGCGGGCGACCTCACGCCGAGCATGAAGCTGCGCCGCAAGGCGGTGACCGAGAAGCACCGGGCCGAGATCGACGCGATGTACGACGGCGCCTGACGGCGCCGGCCTCAGCGCCGCGCCGGGAGGTCGAGGACGATCCCGGCGTCGGCGTGCGCCGGGTCGGGGAAGGCGACGTGGTAGCCGTGCTGCGCGATGAGGCGCGGGTCGGCCCACCGCTCGGTGCGCGGGGTGCGGTAGTTGAACCACAGGGAGGGCCCGGTCGGCGCGTCGAGCACGACGCGGGCCATCGCGGCGTCGTCGGGGTGGTGGAAGACGTCGCCGTTGGTGGAGACGAGGTAGTAGCTGGCCGGCGCCGCCTGGAGCAGGGCCGCGACGACGTTGGCCTGGCTCCCGTGGTGGGGCAGCTTGAGCGCGTCGACGGCCATGGTCTGGGCGCCGCGGGCCCGCGCCAGGCCGTGCAGAGCGGACGCGAGGACGGTGCCGTACGCGTCGGCCCCGAGCAGGACGCTCGCGCCGTGGTGCTCGACGAGCAGGGCGATGCTGCTGCCGTTGGGCACGGAGGCGTCCTGGACCGTGTGCTGCTCCGCGATGTGCTGCAGGTCGTCGAGCGGTGCGAGCACGTCGACCCCCACCTCGCGAGCGGGGCCGTGCAGGGCTTCCCGGAGGGCGGCGGACCACGAGTCCGCGAGGCGCACCAGGCGCTCGTTCGTGGGTGAGAGGACGGTGATCGTGGGCCCGTCGGGCACGGCGACCTCGATGTGACCGCCCGTAGGGCCCGTGTCGATGGGCCCCCGGCCGAAGGCCTCGTTCCAGGGCCGGGTCTTGTCGGCCGCGTGCCCCGGAGGGCCGCCGGCGGTCGGCGCACCGGCTGGTGCCGGCGCCTGGCCGAGGAGCGCGGCGACGACGTCCTCCCCCTGGTCGATGCTCCGCGCGACGCCCGGCGCGCTGGGCAGGTGGGTGCGCCCGTTGAACCAGAAGTCCCCGACATCGGCGGCGAGGTCGCTCGAGAGGAACGCGAGCATGCCGCCGATGTGGTCGTTGTCGACGTGGGTGATCACCGCGACGTCGATGTGGCGGTCGGCGGGGTCGAGGTGACGCAGCCGCGCCTCGAGGAGCGGCCAGGTGTCGGGCGGCCCCCCGTCGACGAGCATCCGCCACGTCGGACCCGCGGGGCGCGGGCACTCGACGAGAAGGCAGTCGCCCAGCCGTGCGGGCAGCACCTCCACGTGGATCGCCGTCGGCTCCGTGGTCACCCTTGCCTCCTCCGCCTCAGGGTAGGGCGGGCAGGCCGGAGGCGTCCCGTGCTTCGGCCAGGTGCCCCGTTCGCCCACGTTTTCGGCGTCCGGCGGTGCGCACGTACCATGGTCCAATGCCCGGAGAGTCACTGTTCAACGCCCTCGAGCCCCTGCTGGAGCGGGTCAACAAGCCCATCCAGTACGTCGGCGGCGAGCTCAACTCCACGGTCAAGGACTGGAACGTGGGTGGCCACGGTCCCGACGGCACCGAGCTGACGACGCGTTGGGCACTGATGTACCCCGACGCATACGAGGTGGGCGTGCCCAACCAGGGCGTCATGATCCTCTACGAGGTCCTCAACGAGCGTCCCGACGCCCTCGCCGAGCGCACGTATGCCGTGTGGCCCGACATGGAGGCGCAGCTGCGCGAGGCGGGCCTGCCGCAGTTCACGGTCGACGGGCACCGGTCGGTGCGCGACTTCGACCTCTTCGGCCTCAGCTTCTCGACCGAGCTCGGCTACACCAACATGCTCACGGCGCTCGACCTCGCCGGCATCCCGCTGCACTCGGTGGACCGCGACGTCGACGACCCGATCGTCATCGCCGGCGGTCACGCAGCCTTCAACCCCGAGCCGATCGCCTCGTTTCTCGACGCCGCCATCGTCGGTGACGGCGAGGAGGCCGTGCTGGCGGTCACCGACATCGTCGGGGCGTGGAAGGCCGAGGGTCGTCCCGGCGGTCGCCGGGAGGTCCTGCTGCGCCTGGCGCGCACCGGCGGCGTCTACGTCCCGGCGTTCTACGACGTCAGCTACCTGTCCGACGGACGCATCCAGCGCGTCGCGCCGAGCACCGCGGCGCCCGGGGTGCCGTGGCGCGTGTCGAAGCACACGGTCATGGACCTCGACGCGTGGCCCTACCCGAAGCAGCCGCTCGTGCCGCTCGCCGAGTCCGTGCACGAGCGCATGTCGGTCGAGATCTTCCGCGGCTGCACGCGCGGCTGCCGCTTCTGCCAGGCGGGCATGATCACCCGACCGGTGCGCGAGCGGTCGATCACCGGCATCGGCGAGATGGTCGAGCGCGGTCTCGCTGCAACGGGTTTCGAGGAGGTCGGCCTGCTGTCGCTGTCGTCCGCCGACCACTCCGAGATCGCCGACCTCACGAAGGGCCTCGCCGACCGTTACGAGGGCACGCAGACCGGCCTGTCGCTCCCGTCGACCCGCGTCGACGCCTTCAACATCGACCTCGCCAACGAGCTGACCCGCAACGGGCGCCGGTCCGGGCTGACGTTCGCGCCCGAGGGCGGGTCCGAGCGCATCCGCAAGGTGATCAACAAGATGGTGTCCGAGGAGGACCTCATCTCGACCGTGGCCGCGGCCTACGGTGCCGGCTGGCGCCAGGTCAAGCTCTACTTCATGTGCGGGCTGCCCACCGAGACCGACGAGGACGTGCTCCAGATCGCCGAGCTCGCCAAGCGCGTCATCGAGACGGGACGCCAGGTCTCAGGACGCCGTGACATCCGCTGCACCGTCTCGATCGGCGGCTTCGTGCCCAAGCCCCACACGCCGTTCCAGTGGGCCTCGCAGCTCGGCGTCGAGGAGACCGACGCGCGCCTGGCCAAGCTCCGTGACGCCATCCGCGCCGACAAGCGCTACGGCTCGTCCATCGGGTTCCGTTACCACGACGGCCAGCCCGGCATCGTCGAGGGCCTGCTGTCGCGCGGCGACCGCCGCGTCGGCAAGGTCATCGAGGCCGTGTGGCGCGACGGTGGTCGTTTCGACGGCTGGAGCGAGCACTTCTCCTACGAGCGGTGGATGCGGTGCGCCGACGAGGCGTTCGCCGACGTCCCGGTCGACCTCGCCTGGTACACCACGCGCGAGCGCGGCGAGTCCGAGGTGCTGCCCTGGGACCACCTCGACTCCGGCCTCGACAAGGACTGGCTCTGGGAGGACTGGCAGGACGCCCTCGACGAGACCGAGGTCGACGACTGCCGTTGGACCCCCTGCTTCGACTGCGGCGTGTGCCCCCAGATGGGCACGGAGATCGAGATCGGCCCGACCGGCAAGACCCTGCTGCCGCTCACTGTCCTGGGTTCGGGTCGTCAGGAGCTCCTCGAGCACCAGCACTGACCCGGGTGCGCAGGAGTTCCTGCCCTCGTGGCCGGGCGGGGTTCGCCCGCGCGGGTTTCGCGCGAATGGGGGTCAGACGGGGAAGCCGACGTGCGCCAGTGCCTGGCGCACGAGGACGCCGTGCGAGCCGGACATCTCGCCCCGGACCGCGATCGACGCCGCCTCCTCGGGGGTCACCCAGGACAGGTCGAGGGCGTCCTGCTGGGGTGTGCAGTCGCCCGTGACCGCGACGACGAAGGCCAGCGAGACGGCGTGCTGGCGCGGGTCGTGGAAGGGCGTGACGCCAGGCGTCGGGAAGAACTCGGCGACCGTGAACGGCTGCGGCGACAGCGGGATCCGGGGGAGCGCCATCGGGCCGAGGTCGCTCTCGACGTGGCGCACGAGGGCGTCGCGGATGCGCTCGTGGTAGAGCACGCGGCCGCCGACGACCTCCTGACCGATGCCTCCGTCGCTGTCGGCCCGCAGCAGCAGCCCGACATGGGTGACGACGCCGCGGTCGTCGACCCGGACCGGGATCGCGTGCACGTAGAGGATCGGCAGCCGGTCCCGGGCGTTGTCGAGGTCCTCGCGGCTCAGCCACGCACCTGTCGTGTCCACTTCGGTCATGACGTCATCCTGCCAAACGCGCCCCCGAGCCGCGGGCGGGGTCTCCGCAGGCCGGCACACCCGGTCGATCAGGCTAGACTGGCGCGCACAGGCGTTCGAGCCGTCATCAGCGGCGAGCCTCCGGAAGAACAGGGCGCAAGCTCCCACTAGACCCGGACGGGTGGGCCCGTCACAGCCTTCGACAAGAGCGGCCGTATGCCGCCTGCCCGAGAGGGTGGGAGGGTGCGGCAAGCGGGGTGGTACCGCGGCAGCCTCCGGCAGGAGACGTCGTCCTCGTGGCACGGACGAGTGACCAGACGAGCGACCAACAGACGCGAACGCAGGAGACCACGAGCATGACCTACCCCCGGGTCACCACGAACGACGACGCCAACCAGCCAGCGACCGGCTCGGGCGTCCCGTCCAACCCGCGCTTCCCCGAGATCGAGCAGCGCGTCCTGAGGTACTGGGACGAGGACGGCACGTTCATCGCGTCGGTCGAGGGCCGCGAGGCCGGGACCGACGGCGACAACGAGTTCGTCTTCTACGACGGGCCGCCGTTCGCCAACGGCCTGCCGCACTACGGCCACCTGCTCACCGGCTATGTCAAGGACATCGTCCCGCGCTACCAGACGATGCGCGGCAAGCGCGTCGAGCGCCGCTTCGGCTGGGACACCCACGGTTTGCCCGCCGAGCTCGAGGCGCAGCGCCAGCTCGGACTCAAGACCAAGCAGGACATCGTCGAGCTCGGCATCGACAGGTTCAACGACGCCTGCCGCAGCTCGGTGCTGAAGTACACCGGCGAGTGGCGCGACTACGTGACGCGCCAGGCCCGCTGGGTCGACTTCGACCACGACTACAAGACGCTCGAGCCCGACTACATGGAGTCGGTCATCTGGGCGTTCAAGCAGCTCCACGACAAGGGCCTCGTCTACGAGGGCTTCCGCGTGCTGCCCTACTGCTGGAACGACCAGACGCCGCTGTCCAACCACGAGCTGCGGATGGACGACGACGTCTACAAGATGCGGCAGGACCCGGCCGTCACCATCGGCCTGCGGCTCGAGACCGGCGAGCTCGCGCTCGTCTGGACGACGACGCCGTGGACCCTGCCGGCCAACCTCGGCATCATGGTCGGCCCTGACATCGACTACGTCGTCGTCGAGTCCGACGTCACCGGCACGACGGAGCGCTACGTCATCGGCGAAGCCCGCCTCGCGGCATACGCCAAGGACCTCTTCGGCCCCGACGTGGACCGGGCCACCCTCGACGACCGGGTCGTCGAGCGGCTCAAGGGCGCCGACCTGCTCGGCCGCGCCTTCACGCCGCCGTTCTCCTACTACCAGGGGCACGAGCGCGCGCACTTCGTCTTCCCGGCCGACTTCGTCACCACCGAGGACGGCACCGGGCTCGTCCACACGGCCGGTGCCTTCGGTGAGGAGGACAAGATCGTCACCGACGCGGCGGGCATCGAACCCGTCGTGCCGGTCGGGGCCGACGGCCGGTTCCTCTGGCCCGTCACCGACTACGAGGGCATGCACGTCTTCGACGCGAACGCCCACATCATCGACCACCTCAAGGCCGCCACCCGCGGTGAGGGCGAGACCGGCTCGGTGACGGCGGGCACGGTGCTGCTGCGCCGTGAGACCTACGACCACAGCTACCCGCACTGCTGGCGCTGCCGCGAGCCCCTCATCTACATGGCGGTGTCGTCGTGGTTCGTCGAGGTGACGAAGATCAAGGAGCGGATGCTCGAGCTCAACCAGCAGATCGAGTGGACTCCTTCGCACATCAAGGACGGCCAGTTCGGCAAGTGGCTCGCCAACGCGCGCGACTGGTCGATCTCGCGAAACCGCTTCTGGGGCAGCCCGATCCCCGTCTGGAAGTCCGACAACCCAGAGTTCCCGCGCGTCGACGTCTACGGCTCGTTCGAGGAGCTCGAGCGCGACTTCGGTGTCGAGGTCACCGACCTGCACCGCCCGTTCATCGACGGTCTGACGCGGCCCAACCCGGACGACCCGTCGGGGAAGTCCACGATGCGCCGCGTCGAGGACGTCCTCGACGTGTGGTTCGACTCCGGATCCATGAGCTTCGCGCAGGTCCACTACCCGTTCGAGAACGCCGACTGGTTCGAGCACCACTTCCCGGGCGACTTCATCGTCGAGTACATCGGCCAGACGCGCGGCTGGTTCTACACGATGCACATCCTCGCCACCGCACTCTTCGACCGGCCTGCCTTCAAGACGTGCGTCAGCCACGGGATCGTGCTCGGCTCCGACGGCCAGAAGATGAGCAAGTCGCTGCGCAACTACCCCGACGTGAGCGAGGTCTTCGACCGCGACGGCGCCGACGCCATGCGCTGGTTCCTCATGAGCAGCCCGATCCTGCGCGGCGGCAACCTCATCGTCACCGAGCAGGGCATCCGCGACGGCGTGCGCCAGGTGATGATCCCGCTGTGGAACGCGTGGTCGTTCTTCTCGCTCTACGCCAACACCGCCCGCGGCGGTGAGGGCTACGAGGCGAAGCGCTCGACCGCCTCGACCGACGTCCTCGACCGCTACCTGCTCGCCAAGCTGCGCGAGTTCGTCGGCGACATGACCGGGCAGCTCGACGCCTACGAGATCGCCGCCGCGTGCGACACGATGCGCAGCTTCCTCGACGTGCTCACGAACTGGTACATCCGCCGTTCGCGTGACCGTTTCTGGGGCGGCGAGACCGACGAGTCGCTCGCGGCGTTCGACACGCTGTGGACGGCCCTCGAGACCGTCACGCGCGCCATCGCCCCGCTGCTGCCTCTCGTCACCGAGGAGATCTGGCGCGGGTTGACGGGGGAGCGGTCGGTCCACCTCGCCGACTACCCGACGGTCGACGACCTGCCCGCCGACCACGAGCTCGTCGTCGCGATGGACCGAGCCCGCGAGATCTGCTCGACGGCGTCCAGCCTGCGCAAGGCCCGGGGCCTGCGGGCACGCCTGCCGCTCGCCGAGCTGACGGTCGTGGCTCCCGAGCCGGCGAGGCTCGAGCCGTTCCGCGGGATCATCCAGGACGAGCTCAACGTCAAGGCGCTGACCCTCGTCGACGTCGCCACGGCGAGCGAGGCCGACTTCGGTGTCAGCCAGCGCCTCACCGTCAACGCGCGCGCGGCCGGGCCTCGGCTGGGCAAGGACGTCCAGCGCGCCATCAAGGGCAGCAAGTCGGGCGACTGGAGCGTCGACGCCGACGGCACCGTCACTGCCGGTGGTCTCGCGCTCGTCGAGGGGGAGTACGCCCTCGAGACGGTCGTCGCCGGCGACGCCGCCGAGGCCGGCGCCACGGCGATGCTGCCCTCGGGCGGCTTCGTCGTCCTCGACACGGCCGTGACGCCCGCGTTGGCCTCCGAGGGCCTGGCCCGCGACCTCGTCCGCGCCGTCCAGCAGGCCCGTCGCGACACCGGGCTGCATGTCAGCGACCGCATCAGCCTGACGGTCCTCGGCGGCGCCGAGGTGTTCGAGGCCACGGTCACCCACCGCGACCTCATCGTCGGCGAGACGCTGGCGACGCAGTTCGCCGCCGCCGGGCGTGACCACGCGCTGGCCGGCAAGCTGCCGGGCACGCCGACCGACGTCGTCGTCGGGGACAACCACGAGGCGACGATCCTGGTGGTCAAACGATGATCGCCCGGAACCGCGAGCACGAGCTGGAGGACGCCGAAGTGAGCACGACCCCCGATCCCCAGGGCGGCGCCTTGGGGACCGAGCCCGCACCGACCGACCCGGGGATCCCGACCGACGCTGCCGGGGACGGAGTCGCCATCCGCGGTGCCGTGGGCGACGACCTGACGGGCATCCTGTCCGTCGGCCACCGCACGTGGCTCGCGACCTACGAACCCATCGCGGGTCCGGAGTACGTCGCGATGGGCCTCGCGAAGTGGTGGACGAGCGACGTCGTCACCGACTCGATCCGCAAGGGGCGCACCCTCGTGGCCGTCGAGGGGGACGACGTCGTCGGCGTGGCGACGTTCGGCCCGCAGGACGAAGCCTTCGTGCTGTGGAAGCTCTACGTCCTGCCCGGCCACCACGGGCGGGGGATCGGGTCTCGGCTGCTGGGCGCCGTCCTCGCGCGGGCGCTCGAGAGCGAGCACCCGCGCATCACGTTGTCCTACCTCGAGGGCAACCAGCAGGCGGCACGTTTCTACGTCAGGCACGGGTTCACCGAGACCCACCGCGAGACGCCGGGTTCCGGGTTTCCGGAGAGTGTGTGGATGGTCCGCGAGCTGAACGCCGGCGAGCCGTCATGACCGGCCGCCCGGATGCCGCAGCCCTCGAGGCGGCCCGCAACCTCGAGGAGATGAAGCGGATGCGCGAGATCGAGGAGGAGATCCTGGCCCGCGCCCCCGAGAACGACATCGGCCCGTCGCTGGACCGCATCCGCGCGGTCATGGAGCTCGCCGGCGACCCGCAGCGGACCTACCCCTCGATCCACCTCACCGGCACCAACGGCAAGACGTCGACGAGCCGGATGATCGACGCGATCCTGCGCGAGAGCGGGCTCTCCACGGGGCGCTTCACCTCGCCGCACCTGCACGACATCCGTGAGCGGATCACGTTGTCGGGCAAGCCGATCCCACGTGAGAAGTTCATTGCCGCCTACGACGAGGTCGCACCGCTGATCGAGCTCGTCGACGCCCGGTCCCTCGAGTCCGGCGGACGCCGGATGAACTTCTTCGAGGTGCTGGTCGCGCTCGCCTACGCCGCCTTCGCGGACGCACCGGTCGACGTCGCCATCATCGAGGTCGGCCTCGGCGGCTCGTGGGACGCGACCAACGTCCTCGATGCCCAGGTCGCCGTCGTGACCCCCGTCGACCTCGACCACACCCAGCTGCTCGGCGACGACGTCGTCTCCATCGCGGAGGAGAAGAGCGGCATCATCAAGGCCGACTCCGTCACCGTGTCGGGCGTCCAGGACGAGGACGTCGCCCGCGTGCTCATGGACCGCGTCGAGGAGGTTGGTGGATCACGGATCGTCTTCGAGGGCAACGACTTCGGCGTCCTCGCGCGCGAGGTCGCCATCGGTGGCCAGCAGGTCTCGATCCGCGGCCTCGCGGGGGAGTATGCCGACCTCTTCCTCCCGCTCCACGGCGCGCACCAGGCGAGCAACCTCGCCACCGCCGTGGCGGCCGTCGAGTCCTTCATCGGCGGCGGTGAGCAGCGCATCGAGCCCGAGGTGCTGACAGCGGCGGTCGCGGCGATGACCTCGCCCGGACGCCTCGAGATCGTCCGACGCTCACCGACCGTTCTCGTCGACGCGGCCCACAACCCGCACGGCGCCCGCTCCCTCGTCACGGCGCTCGAGGAGGCCTTCGCGTTCACCCGCCTGGTCGGCCTCGTCGGCATCGTCGCCGACAAGGACGCGGCCGGCATGCTCGAGGTGCTCGAGCCCGCCCTCGACCACGTCGTCGTCACCCGTTCCTCGTCTCCGCGCGCCATGCGACCCGAGGACCTCGGCAAGCTGGCCGTCGAGGTCTTCGGCGAGTCCCGGGTGACCGTCGTCCGGGACCTGCCCGACGCCCTCGAGCAGGCCGTGACGCTCGCCGAGGCCGATGGCATGGGTGGCGGTGTCATCGCCACCGGGTCGGTCATCACGGCCGGCGAGGTGCGCATGTTGCTCGGCCACACCGACGTGTGAACCCGACCGCCCCTCTCCCCGACCTAGGCTGGCACCCATGCACCCCTTGGTGAAGCTCGTCCTCCTCCTCATCCTGATCGGCATGGCGGTCGTCGTCTGGGGTCGGGTCATGGGCCGCAAGGATCCCGACCGGGAGCTCGTCGGGCTCACCGACACCGTTCGTGCCAGGGTGAGCCGCGAGATCAGTGCCGGGCACAAGCTCAACGCGATCAAGATCTACCGTGAGGCCACCGGGGCCCCGCTCGCCGACGCCAGACGCGCCGTCGACGCCTGGTTCGTCCCGGGTCGCGGCCCGGGCGTGCGCGACGCCGCCGCGTCGTACACCGACGGCCGGCTCACCGAGGAGGCCCGCGTTCGGATCAGCGAGCTCATCCTGGCCGGGCGGCGCGAGGACGCGATGAGCCTCTACGCCGAGGCGACCGGCGCCAGCGGCTCGGAGGCCCGGGCCGTCATCCGCACCTGGGACACCGCGCAGAACTACTGAGCCCCACTGCAACCCACCACACAGCCGAGGCGACCCCTTCCATGCGTTCGATCATCTTCCACGGCCGGACCGGCAAGTTCACCTTCCGCATGCTCGCGACGGTGCTCGGCGGCCAGTCCATCTGCATCGTGCTCGGCGCGCTCGTGGCCCGGGCGATCGCGGCGACCGAGGGTGGCAACGGGTCGAGCACGGCATACCTCGTCGTGGGCCTCGGGCTCGGCGCCCTGTGCATCGTGGCTGCGGGACTCATGCGTCGTCCCTGGGGCGTGACGCTGGGCTGGGTGGTGCAGGCGCTCACCCTGCTCAGCGCGCTCGTGGTGCCGATGATGCTCGTCGTCGGACTCTTCTTCCTCGCCCTGTGGGTCACCTGCCTCGTCAAGGGCGCCCAGGTCGACGCCGAGATGGCGCGGCGCGCAGCGGCGGCGGGCGAGGGAGACGCGGCCGATAGGGTGGACGGGTGACCATCGAACGCTCCCTCGTCCTCGTCAAGCCCGACGGATTCCAGCGCGGCCTCACCGGTGAGGTGCTGCGGCGCATCGAGGGCAAGGGCTACCAGCTCGTGGCCCTCTCCGTGCTGACGCCCACTCGCCAGCAGCTCGCGGCCCACTACGCCGAGCACGAGGGCAAGCCGTTCTACGAGCCCCTCGTCGAGTTCATGAGCTCGGGTCCCGTCGCTGCCGTCGTCGTCGAGGGCCAGGACTGCGTCAAGGGCTTCCGCAGCCTCGCCGGCGCCACCAACCCGACCGACGCGGCTCCGGGCACCATCCGTGGCGACCTCGGGCGCGACTGGGGCACCAAGGTGCAGCAGAACATCGTGCACGGCTCCGACTCCCACGATTCCGCCACACGCGAGATCGGCATCTGGTTCCCCGATCTGACGTGCTGATCAGGGCACAATCTGGACATGACCTCCCGATCGTGGCTGCGCCCGCTGGGGCGTGACCTCGCGATCGACCTCGGCACCGCGAACACCCTGATCCACGTCCGTGGGCGCGGGGTCGTCGTCGAGGAGCCGTCGGTCGTGGCCGTTGAGGTCGGCAGCGGCCGGCTGGTCGCCGCGGGGAGCCGCGCCAAGGAGATGCTGGGCCGGGCGCCGGGGACCATCCGTGCCGTTCGCCCGTTGCGCGACGGCGTCGTCTCCGACGCCGACGAGACCGAGCGGATGCTGCGGTGGTTCATCGACCAGGTGCGCACGTCGCGGCTCGTCCGCCCGCGCATGGTGCTCTGCGTCCCGAGCGAGGTCACCGGGGTCGAGCGGCGCGCCCTGGAGGACGCCGCCACCCGGTGCGGGGCGCGTCGTGTCTACATGATMGAGGAGCCGATGGCCGCCGCCATCGGGGCGGGCCTGCCGGTCTACGAGACGGCCGCGAGCATGGTGGTCGACATCGGCGGCGGCACGACCGACGTCGCGGTCATCAGCCTCGGGGGCATCRTCACGTCGAGCTCGCTGCGCACCGCGGGCGACGAGATCGACGAGGCCCTCGTCAGCCACGTCAAGAGCGAGTACTCCCTCCTGCTCGGAGAGCGCAGCGCCGAGGACATCAAGGTCGCGGTCGGCTCGGTGTTCCCGCTGCGCGAGGAGCTGACGACCCGACTGCGCGGACGCGACCTCGTGACCGGACTGCCCAAGACGGTGCAGGTGGGCTCGGCCGAGGTGCGCCGGGCCATCGAGACACCGGTGCTCCAGATCATCGAGCTCGTCCGGGCCACGCTCGACGTCTGCCCACCTGAGCTGGCCGGCGACATCCTCGACCGCGGCATCACCCTGACGGGAGGCGGAGCGCTCCTGCGCGGCCTCGACGCACGGATGCGCCACGAGCTCGGCGTGCCCGTCCAGGTCGCCGACGACCCGCTGCGCGCCGTGGCCCGAGGAGCCGGTCGCTGCGTCGACGACTTCGACAGCCTCGAGCGCGTCCTCGTCGGCGACCACCGCCTCTAGCCGTATGCACCCCACCCTCCGCCGCCGTCTCCTCGTCGTCCTCGCCTCGCTGACCCTCGCGCTCCTCCTCGCGGACCTCGCCGGTTCGGGGGTCGCAGACGGTGTGCGCAGGGCGGGGGGCTTCGTGCTCGGTCCCGTCCAGCGCGCCCTGACGGGAGCACCGCGCGACGAGCTCGCCGCGGTCGAGGGGGAGAACACCAGGCTGCGCGCCGTCACCGCGGAGCAGCGGCACCGCCTCGACGAGCTGGGCCGACTCGACGAGCTGCTCGGCGCCGGCGTCACGAAGGGGCGCACTCTCGTACCCGCCCGTGTCGTCGCCACCGACCTCAGCCCGCTCGGGGGGCGCAGCGTGACCATCGACGTCGGGTCACGCGACGGCATCCGCGCGGACTCGACGGTCGTCGCTGCCGACGGTCTCGTCGGCCGTGTCGTGGCGGTGTCGCCGTGGACGAGCGACGTCCAGGTGCTGGGCAGCGC
>NZ_JBFULD010000043.1:0-17396 GCF_056400505.1 Terrabacter sp. P5_B1 | reverse complement strand
CTGTCAGCCTGCGCGGACAGCAGCGCGTTGATGAACGTGCCGAGCAGCTCGCGCATCAGATCGGGGCTGGCCTGGGCCAGCTGCTCGTGCAGAAAGAGGGAAGGGTCGATACTGGTGTTCGCGGTCATCGCGATGCTCCATTCGAGGGTGCTGTGAGAGGTTCACTCGAAGGATCACGCGGTGACCGCATCTGCATGTGCAGGGACACGCTCACCGGTGTCGTCGTACACCAACGCTATGGACTCAACTGCAAGAACAATCGCCAGGTCGAGCGTCAAGCGCGTGCGCTCTTCCGTGAACTCCCGGCCGAAACGTAGGGAACCGCAGAGACAGACGATCTTTGGTCGAGCAACTGGCACGTCGGTCATGGGCACCTTTCCAGAGTCAAGGATCGGCAGTGTGTCATGACGTCCAGTTGGGCAGGCTCGGTGACGCCTGGTCCTCCGCCATCGGCACGATCGCTCGCCCAGCGGCATATCCGGTAATCGGGGCGAGGCGCGGAGTGGCCAAACCGTCAGCCCGAAGTTCGAAGGCCTCCGGGCCCACGCTCGTGTACCGACTCGACGACAACAGGCAGTTCCTTGATCGCGTCAACCTTGCTGCGCAGGCGTCGTCTGGCAACAACCTTCCGCCTGTATGGCCATCTCGTGCCGGGTCGAGAGACCCTCAACTGCCAGCCGAAGCCGAATACGATTCGTCCGCCTAAGTTCCACAGAGCGCCTGCCAGTGCCACGGGCAGGCCGTAGTCGGAGTTCAGTGCCTGGTCGTATTGCCAACCGATGACCCCAGAGGGCAGAGCCTCGATCAGATAGCCGATCCCGTCGGGTCCGACGGTCGTGTCCCAAGCTGGCTGGTCGGCATTCGCGACCGCTGCTGGCCCCCGGCCTCCGAACGGGCTGTCGTCATTCACGTCGGGATCGTTGCACATCACGGATCGAAGGAGAGGTTGACGCGGGACGACCGATCGGCGGCATGACCGGGCGAGCGTAGCCGCCCTCAACGCGGCATGACCGGGCGAGCGTAGCCGCCCTCAACGCGGCAGAAGAGTGCGTCCACAGTGAGGGTCGGGCACCACGGCCGCGTGGACGTGGAGAAAACCAATGCCCCCTCGCCGGGCTTCGCAGGACCTGACCATGGTGAGTCAGCACTGCCGTATGAGAGGCCTCGCATGAGCTCTTCCCGCACTCTCGGGTTTGGTGGCCTTATCGCCCTCACCCTTCATGGGATCTGGCAACTTCTCAGAAGCCTTTTGAGCGCGTCGCCCGACGTGCAAAGCCCACTGCTGTCGATCCTCGAGATTGCAGCAGGCGCAGGCGTGCTAGCGACGATCGTCCTCGTTCGACGACGACGTGACAGGGCATCATCGACGAGTCGGCACTAGCGCATTGAGGCAGATCCGGACGTTTGGCGGTTAGGGTGTCGGGTCGGGACGCAGATGAGGGCTTGCTGCCATGTGGCGGTCAGGGTGCGTTTGGCACCTTGGAGCGCGAAGACGTCGAGGCTGTCAGCGTCGGGTGAAAACTGACCCCTGATCGACGGGTGAAAACGGACCCCTCTCCGTGAGCCTGTGGAGGGTGATCAGCGTGGAGGACTGGGCAGAGATTCGTCGGTTGCACCGGGCCGAGCAGATGCCGATCAAGGCGATCGCTCGTCGGTTGCGGATCTCGCGGAACGCGGTGCGGCGGGCGTTGGCCAAGGACAGCCCGCCCCGGTACGAGCGGCCGGGGAAGGGTTCGTGCGTGGATGCGGTCGAGCCGGCGATCATCGAGCTGTTGCGCTCGTGTCCCACGATGCCGGCCACGGTGATCGCGCAGCGGATCGGCTGGCAGCGGTCGTTGACGGTGCTCAAGGACCGGGTGCGTCAGCTGCGGCCGTTGTTCCTGCCGCCGGACCCAGCCTCCCGCACCGCGTATGTCGCTGGGGACCGGGTGCAGTGTGATTTGTGGTTCCCGCCGGTCGACATCCCACTCGGGTTCGGGCAAGTGGCGCGGCCGCCGGTGCTGGTGATGGCTGCGGGGCACTCGCGGATGCTGTTCGCGGTGATGATCGCCTCCCGGGCGGCGCCGGACCTGATCGCGGGGCACTGGCTGTTGTTGAGCGAGCACCTGCACGCGGTGCCACGGCAGCTGGTGTGGGACAACGAGTCGGCGGTCGGGTCCTGGCGGGCCGGCACGCCGCGGCTGACCGAGGACTTCGAGGCCTTCCGCGGGATCCTGGGCTGCGGTGTGCACCAGTGCCGCCCGCGGGACCCGGAGGCCAAGGGCATCGTCGAGCGGGCCAACCAGTACCTGGAAACCTCGTTCCTGCCCGGGCGCACGTTCACCGGCCCGCGTGACTTCAACGCTCAGCTGCAGGCGTGGCTGCCGGTGGCGAACACCCGGATCGTGCGCCGGATCGGGTGCGCTCCGACGACACGGTGGGACGCCGACCGGGCCGCGATGCTGCCGCTGCCCCCGGTGGCCCCGGTGCTGGGCTGGCGCCACCAGGTCCGCCTCGGGCGGGACCACTACGTGCGCCTCGCCGGCAACGACTACTCGGTCGACCCGGTCGCGGTCGGTCGCACGGTGCAGGTCTTCGCCGACCTGGACACCGTGACCGTCACCCTGGCCGGGCGGCCGGTCGCCACCCATGAACGGTGCTGGGCCAAACACCAGAGCATCACCGACCCGGCCCACCACGCCGCCGCCTTGGCGCTGGCCCACACCGCCGCCCACCGACCCACGAGGCCGGCCGACAACGACATCCAACCGCTCGAAGAGCGGGACCTGTCCGTGTACGACACCGCCTTCGGCATCACCGACGAGATCACCGACGAGATCACTGAAGGGCAGGTGGCGTGATGCCGGGCAAGTCCTCCGTGACGACCCGGGACGTGGGAGCCGAGCTGGCGTTCCTGACCCGCGCGTTGAAGGCGCCATCGCTACGCGAGGCCGTCCCGCGGCTGGCCGAACGAGCCCGTGCTGAGGCGTGGACCTTCGAGGAGTTCCTCGCCGCCTGCTTGCAACGTGAGGTCGCCGCCCGGGACGCGCACGGCGGTGAAGGACGGATCCGCGCTGCCCGGTTCCCCGCCCGGAAGTCGCTCGAGGAGTTCGACTTCGACCACGCCCGCGGTCTGTCCCGGGAGGTCATCGCTCACCTGGGCACCTTGGACTTCGTCGCAGCGAAGGACAACGTCGTGTTCCTCGGCCCGCCCGGCACCGGCAAGACGCACCTCGCGACCGGGATCGCGATCCGCGCGTGCCAGGCCGGGCACCGGGTCCTGTTCGCCACCGCCTCCGAGTGGGTCGACCGCCTCGCCGGCGCCCACCACGACGGTCGCCTGCAGGACGAGCTGCGACGCCTCGGGCGGTACCCGCTGCTGGTCATCGACGAGGTCGGCTACATCCCGTTCGAGCCCGAGGCCGCGAACCTGTTCTTCCAGCTCGTGTCCTCCCGCTACGAACGGGCCTCGCTCATCGTCACCAGCAACAAGCCTTTCGGCCGGTGGGGCGAGGTGTTCGGCGACGACGTCGTGGCCGCTGCGATGATCGACCGGCTCGTCCACCACGCCGACGTCGTCAACCTCAAAGGCGACTCCTACCGGCTCAAGAACCGCGACCTCGGCCGCGTCCCCACCCCCGCCGGAGCCGAGGACGGACCATGACCAACCCAACGAGAGGGGTCCGTTTTCACCCGTCGCGAAGGGGTCCATTTTCAGCCGCCGTTGACAGCTTCAGCGGTGATTTCAGCGGTGGCCGCCAGCCGGCGGTGACGGGCAGTGATGCGAGGTCGCGAGAAACTCAGACGGCTCAGGCATGTCGCGGCAGATTGGAGCAGCCCGAAGCGGCGGTTGCTCTCTGCTCCCGTGCTGGTCTCGCTCGGCGCGGATGCCTGCACGCCCCTTCGAGGGTCAACCCTGGAAGCGAGCGATGCGCGGCGCCGACTTGCCATTGACCGTGGTGAACACGCCCAAGGCGTAGAGGTTGGTCCCGGCTGTCGTGAGGTCCCACACTCCGAGCGCCGAGTTGAACTGCGCCCAGGCTCGGGCGTTGGGCGTGGTTCCGCTGGCGTCGGCGACGAAGGTCTTCTTCGCCGACGTGGTGTTCCCACATCCTGACGTCGTGGACCCGCAGAGGAACCCGAAGTGCCCTCCTGCGTAAACCGTGCCGCCCACGACCTCGACAGCCTGCACGTCGCCGTCCGTGAGGACCTGCCAGACCTTCACGCCGGCTGAGGTCGTCTTGTACAGGGAGTTCCCCGTCGACACCCCGCCCCCCACGGCCAGGAACACCCCCGCGCTGTCCACCTCCAGGTCGTCGACCGGGCCGCCCACACTGGTGTTGTAGCTCAGGACGCTTCCGGAGGCCGTGACCGCGGCTACTCTGCTGCGGGTTGCCGTGCCGATGTGGGCGAAGTCCCCGCCGATCCAGACGTTTCCTCCGACGGCCTTGACGACGTTGACAGCGGCGTCGGCCCCGGGAAACGCACGATCCACCGCACCGGTGGCGGCGTCGGCAGCGGCCAGGTAGTTCACGGCGGTGCCGCCGACCTTGGTGAAGGTGTTGAGCTCCCGGGGTCCCGACCTTCGATTGAGGTCGCCATCTCACGGTCGATCCAGCGTCCGATCACCTCGACCACGTAGGCCCGTTCGCCGCGGTCGAGCGGATGCCCCTTCGCGATGCCGTGCCACGTCTCCAAGCAGCTGCGGCAGCAGGTCGCGGTGGCGTGCTGGGCCACGAAGACCGGGTGGTTGCGGTACGGGGTCTGCCGGCCGTCGTTGCGCGGCTCGGCCGGCGCCAGTCGCTCCGCGATGATCTCTGCGGCGTGAGCCCGCATCGTCTGCGGACCGTGCAGCTCAGCCGTGGCCCGCTCGCGCCCGCGCAGGCGGAACCGTCGCCCGAACGGTCGCGCGCTCGCGCGGTCGATCCGGTCATCGATCTCGGTGGGGTCGAGCACGTCCCCAGACTAGACACGGCAGGGTGGCTGACGTACGAGACCATGCGCCCGCACGAGGCTTTCAGGGGGCGAACGGTCGGGTGAGTCGCGCGGTCGCGCTATCGCTGACGACACGCGGACGCCAGGTGCTCCCGCATGGTCCGCGCGCAACCGTCTCGACGTCGAGGCGTCGTGCGATAGCCCGCGGGGATCCTCGGCGTGTCGCGGTCAATGACGGGCGCTCGACTGAGGCGCTGAGCGACGTGCGCAAAGACCCGAGGAACGACGAAACCGCAGGTCAGAGGGTTCTGACCTACGATTTCGGGTGGTGGCCAGGGGCGGGGTCGAACCGCCGACCTTCCGATTTTCAGGCAGACGCRTTCGTGCAGGTCAGGCCCTGTCTCTGGCCGGCTGTGCGATCTGGCGTGCGATCGATGGGGTCAGAACGACTTCGGCAGCTTGCTTGCATCGCCGCTCGCGGCCAACTTCGACAGGGCATCGGCGATCTGCGCGTCCCTGCCCTCGACGGCGTGCATGTAGCGCTGAGCCGCCGCGGTCGAGGAATGACCCAAGCGCTTCTTGAGGTCCACGAGGCTCGCGCCCGTGGCAGCCGCAAGGGACTGCCCGGTGTGACGCAGATCGTGGAAGGCGATGGTGAGGCCCACCTGCTCCCGCGCGCGGGCGAATGCCTGATAGATCGTGTTTCCCCGCACTTGCTGCCCGTGGCGGTCCGCGAGGAAGTAGGTCGGACCAGAGTGGTCGCGCGCGTGGCCCTTAAGCAAGGGAACGATGTGCGGGGGGATCGTGACCGTGCGTTTGCCGGCCTCGCTCTTGGGATCCTTCTCGAACTTCCTTGGTGCTTCGAGCAGTTCGACGTAGTTGCGGCGGACAGTGACCCGACCGTGCTCCAGGTCGACATCACGTGTCCGGAGCGCGCAGATCTCACCCCGGCGCAAGCCGCACCATGCGGCGAGGGCCACAGCGGCCCGGAATCGAGGGGTGGTGGCCTCGATCAGCTGGGCGACCTCGACCGGGGTGGCGATGGGGCGTTCGGCGGACCGCTGGGCGCCGGCGCCGGGGATCTGGCACGGATTTCTGACGATCGCGCCGTCCTGAACGGCCACGTTGAGGACAGCACGGATGAGCCTGTAGGACTGGCTGATCGATGTGCGACCACCCGATCCCCGGAGGGCCTTTGCGTGCCAGCCGCGGACCATCGGAGGGTTGATGCTTGCGATCGGCCGGTCCAGCAGGTCGTCGAGATGGAGCCGCATGTTGCGACGGCAAGTCTCCGCCCACCGCTCGCCGACCCGAGGGTTCTCCTCGAGGTAGGCGTCGCAGCACTCGCGGAGGGTGCGCTGCCCCAGTCGCGCGTCGGGCTGCCAATGTCCGCGCTCGACGTCCAGCTGGATCCGGTCGAGGAAGCGTCGAGCGTCTGCCTCGGTCCGGTACGTCTCGGGCGCGTTGTGCCGGTAACCGTCTGGGGTCTTGTAGCTGGCGTGGAAGCGACCGGACGGAAGCTTGCGGATGTACCCGAACCGGCGGCGCGTCATCAGCCCGAACCGGCCGGATAGAGGCGCAGCCGCTCCACCGTGCCCTCGTTGATGAACTCCTGGAGCTCGGTCTCGGGGATTCGGACGTGCCTTCCGACACGAACAAACCGAATTCGTCTCTCAGCGATGAGGCGTCGCGGAAACCTCGCGGTGGTTCCGAGAACTCTGGCAGCGTCCTCGACGGTCAACAGTCGCTCCATGTTGCGCGCTCCTTGTGCGGTCTGAGCGCGAACCGCGGACGTGGGTCACCATCAGTTGCAGGCTGCGCCCGGCCGAGGTCACGGTCGGCCAAGAGGGCGAATGTTGGCTCACCACGGCCAGCGGAAGGGGTGTGGAAAGCGTCATCGGGGCCATTCCTCGCCTCCCTCTCACGCCGAAGTGGCGAACCGCGCATTGTTTGTGATTTGCTGCTGCCGCAGGGATTCATCAAACAGTTGGAGAACCCACGTCATGGCACAGCGAATTCAGAGCATTCTGGATGATGACATCGACGGTGGCCCCGCCGATTCCACGATTCAGTTCAGCTACCAAGGCACTCAGTACGAGATCGACCTCTCCAAGAAGAACGAGGAGAAGCTGATCAAAGCGCTCGAACCCTTCACCAGCAGAGCTCGCCGGATCGGCAGCGGCCGCCGGTCTTCGACCAAGCCGCCGGCCGAAAAAATAAACAAGGACCAGCTCCAAGCTATGCGCGACTGGGCACGCGCCAACGGATTCACGGTCTCTGACCGTGGGCGGGTCAGCCAAGACGTGCAGGACGCATACAACGCCTCTCGCTGAGGCCCGCAACGAAGGTCGCCTGCCCCCGCGAGGGCAGGCGGCCTCCCGTCGGGATTCCCGCAGAGACTGGTCCGTGCCTCTCCGCCGAGCAGCTCATCTGTACGGCGCTGCGCCACGTTCATGCGCCCCGCGATCTGCGGTGAGTCCCGCAACTGACCAGATAGAGGCGCCGCATCCTCACGCGCCGAAGTGACGCTGTCGTTTTCTCGCTCGCGAGGACCGCGGTCTCGAGCAGTAGCTTCTGCGCTGCGGCGGTCTTGGCGAAGAGTGCGCGGCCCCACGCCAATCGATCGGGCTGTCGGCGGATCACGGCCGGTCGCGACAAAGCCGATGGGCCATCGCTCGTGGGCATAGCCAAGGCGCAAACGTGGTCGTCGCGGCCAGGATCTCCGGAGCCAAGTCATGAGTCGCTGGGCCGCGAGTCACACGAAGTTTCGCCTCGATCGTCAGACCAGCCCACTACGGTGGTCATCCACGATCCCCGACCGGAGAGCCTTGGCAAGCAACGATGAATGACGCGATCGAGCTGATCCACGATGGCAGTGGCCTCGCGGTCATTGGCGAGGAGAAGGCAGTCGAGAAGTTCCTTCGCTCAGCGGGACAATGGACGGCCTCGAGGGACCTCGAACTAGCGCGGCTTAGGCCGCTGCTGCGCCTAGGGTCCGACATCGTCGAGGCGGCCTCCGAGATCGCCACCAGCTCGGGCCGCTGGATAAAACTCACCGAGGAGTCCGCCAAGCTTGTCGGAGAGCACGGACTTATGAAGTCGAAGGTGCCCGGCGAGAGCCATCTGATGGTGGGGAATCCAGGATCAGTCAAGTCGTGGCTGCAAGCCGAGGCCGGTCCGGGCACCCTGCTTAGCAACCCGGCGGTCCTTTCGGGCGTCGCCGGGCTCATGGCGCAAGCAGCCAGCCAACAGACCATGGCCGAGATCACCGCCTATTTAGCCAAGATCGACGAGAAGGTCGACGACCTCCTCGTCAAGGTCGACGCCACCGTGTTGAAGGACATGGACGGGGCGCGGCTTCAGATCCGGCGTGCTCTGACCATGCGGGAGGAGGAGGGGCGGGTCACGGTCGACTCGTGGTCTGAGGTGCAAAACGCCTCCGGGAAACTGGCCGACGTGCAGGGATACGCCCTGCGTCAGTTAGAAGCAGTCGCGGAGAAATTGGAGACTCAGAATCGGATCGGTGGGCTCGCCCAGACCGCCGAAGCCGCGAAGCCTGAGGTGCAGAAATGGCTCGCGGTCCTGGCGGAATGCTTTCAACTGCAAGAGGCGTTCGACGTACTCGCGCTCGACCGAGCCCTTGACGAGTCGCCAGACGCATTGAACGCGCGTCGTCGGGGTCTCGAAGCTGACCGAAAAGACCGAATAGACAACGTTTTCCGCTCCTCGCAGGACCTGCTAGCCCGCATGGACGCGGCCGTAGACAGGGCCAACCGGCAACTGGTCTGGACGCGGGCCAAGTCCCTTTCAGTTGTCGAGTCTGGAAACGATCTCGCGGCCCGGATCCACGCCTGCCTAGAGGCGCTGGGGATTCAAGCCGATCTTCGGACATGGGACGCGCGGCAGCTTGGGCCAGCGTTGGAGGTCGGCGCTCAGACGATCCAGGGTGCCAAGGACGCAGCGCCCTACGCCGGCACGGTTCTTGGCGTTGTCGGCGTAGCTTTCGTAGGCAAGAAGGTGCACGGCCCAGGCAGCTAGCAGTCCTTGCACTTGGCGCCGAAGCGGCGGAACGACGCGAGGCCCAGGGATGGACTCACCAAAACTGGGACTTGCGCACGGCGAATGCGACTTCGAGTGCCGCCTTGACTATCGGCGTCGACCCAGCCCGGGAAGTCCACCGCCCACAGTACGGACGCTGGTGTTGTGCTCGTCGTCGATCTTGGCCTTCGGCTTTCGCGGACGGCGGGAGTGCGGGATGTGCTTCGTGTTTGGGCCGCCCGCCGCCTGAGCAAGCCTTGCCCGTCCGCTTGCTGATGTGCGGCGATACCCATCCCTCGTCCATTACGGGATGTTTGCGGCGGCCACAGATGCCGCACACATTTCCCTGCTTAGCACTGGTGCAGTCTGCCTCACGTCAAGGCATCTCTGCTTCTGTGGGTCTCCGTCCGCCCAAGCGGCGAGATGACCCCTTCTGCGCAAATTCCACTCCTTGGTGGCCCAAGTCAGGGACGATATAGCGAGCCATCGCCCAAGTAGCCACATCGAGTAGACAGAGGAACATCGCCAATGCCTCGTCCCAAGACCGAAGAGGGTCGCCTGCGCCGCCTGAGCCTCCTGCAACTGCTCCGCGAATACGTTCACGAGCACGGCTACGCACCTACGATGGCAGACCTCATTGAGTCGACAGGAATCCCTAGGGCGACACTGCGCTGGCACCTCGGCTCTTTGACCGATCAGGGCTTCTTACGGTTCGGACAAGATGGCGCCATGAGGACGCTCAGCGTGACTCGTAAGGACGAAGCCCTATTGGAGTAGCGCCAAGTTCGTGACGCGAGTGCGCGGACGTGTGGAAGGGGTGCCCACAAGCCCCTGGTTTCAGCGATAGGACGCAGACGGCTGCAGAGAGGTGCGACCCGCAGCCAGCCGGTCACGGCCTCAAACTCGAGCGTCTGGACACATCATCGATGTGTTCAATTGAACGGCGCCGTGGCGACGTGGTGGGCAGTTCGCCATCCCGACAGGCCGCGGACGGTGATGGGATGAGCGACCTGCAGGAACCGGATCAGGTCGGGCCGGTCCAGTCCTTGGGCGCGGACCATCGGGGTGGACCTTCGGCGGCCGCGCGTACACGGTGGCCTCGAAGACCTCACACGCGCTGCGGTGGCCGTAGCGCGCCATGCCGCCCACCGTCCGCCGTTGCTGTCCCCGCGGATGGCATGATGGCGCCTCACGCGTGATGGGGGACACACTTGCTCAAGGAACTGCAACTTCGAAACTTTCGCGCCTTCGAGGACTTCACGGTAACTTTCGGTGAAGGCGCTTACCTGGTAGGGCCAAACAACGCCGGAAAGTCGACCTTGCTCACGGCCATCCGAACGGCTGATGTGCTGTTGCGACAGGCGTATCGTCGATCGCCTACCTTGAGATGCCAGCATGACAATCGGACGGTCGTTGCGCACCCCCTGTCGCTGAACGATTTCCCTGCCCTTCGCGACAGTCTGCGACATGAGTTCGGAGGCTCTGAGGCATCCCTACGATTGACTTGGGCTTCGGGCGCTATATTGACGTGCGTCTGGCCGGATGAGGCCGTTGAGGAAGACCCCTTTTTCTACCTCGAGCGCATACCAGGAATGCAGGTTCGGACTGCAGCGGAGGCGCGGGCAGCTTTTCCGCCCTTGGGCGTTATTCCGCTTCTTAGCCCCGTTGAGCACTCCGAAGCACTTCTCACGGAAAAATATGTCAACTCAAGTGTTGCCACGCGGCTGAGCAGTAGACACTTCCGCAATCATCTGCGTCTTCTGCAATCGAATGGTGAGCTCGACAATTTTTTGGAGTGGGCATCTCCTTGGCTTACCGAGATCGCCTTTGATCGGCTCGGGCAGCATTTGAGCCAGGAAGGGCAGATTCTTGAAGCCTATTTCTTCGAGAGTGGCAGCAGAGTTCCGAAGGAACTGGTGTGGGCCGGCGACGGGGTGCAGATTTGGCTGCAGCTGCTCTTTCATATATACCGGGTAGGCGCGTGTGCAACCATCGTCTTGGACGAGCCGGAGGTTTACCTGCACCCCGACCTTCAACGACGGTTGGTGCAGTTGTTGGAATCGACCGGCAAACAGCTTGTGGTAGCCACCCATTCGTCCGAGATGGTGGCGGAGGCAGACAGTCGCCTCGTGACCTTGGTCGACAAGAGCCGCCGACGCGCGCGCCGAGCACGTACGGATGGAGACCTGGAGGTGCTGTCCGGCACACTGGGAACAGCCTTCAACCTTCGCTTGGCGAAGGCGCTTCGTTCGCGCGTCGCTTTCTTCGTAGAGGGAAAGGACATGTCCGTCCTCCGTCGGATCTCGAACTTGGTTGGCTGTAAGCAACTGGCGCGGGAAGACGGTGTGACGGTCATCCCGTTGCAGGGCTACAGCAGGTGGACGCAGGTCGAACCGTTCGCGTGGCTATGCCGTGAGTTACTGCCAGAGGCGTTGAAGATTTCCGTCGTCTTGGACCGCGACTATCGATCCGACTCGACAGTCGAAAAGGTCGAGCAGCAGTTTAAAGCGGCCGGCATGCATGCTCATGTCTGGCGCAGAAAGGAACTCGAGAGCTACCTCATCAGCGCGCCGGTGATTTCGCGAGTGTCTGGGGCTACGGTTGAGGATATCGGAGCCATGCTTAACGAGGTCACGGCGAGTATGGAGAATGAGGTGTTTGGCCGAATGCTCGATGAGCGCTTGCGTGAGCAGGTGAGCGCATCACGCCATGCAGTGTCGGTTACCACGGACTTCAAACAGACTTTCGACGGCACGTGGGCCGACGAAGCATTCCGTTTGCGCATGTGCCCTCCGAAACAAGTCATTTCTGCTCTGAACTCGCGCCTACAATCGAGTGGTTTCAAGACGCTGTCGAGCTCATCGTTGGTGCGAGCGCTTCGTGTGGGCGATGTCGATCCCGAGATGGTCTTGCTGCTCCGCGCAGTCGAGTCGCACGTCGGCTAGATCGCAACTCGTGGACCCCACGCACACACGCCGACAGTGACTGCTGTGCGAGATGCTTCGAGGGCGCGCGAGGCCGACGTGGTCGACAGGCGGCGGTGTGACGCGCCATGGCCGTGTGGAATCAGGTCTTCGTGACGCCCCTTGCGTGCGGCACCCCTCTCAGGAGAGGGCAGGCTCCGGGTTGTCGCTGGTGAACCGTCGAGCGGTTTCTTCTTCGATGAGTCCCTCGTCCGCCAGCCACTGGACGGCCCGGACCCGGGCCCTCGTATCAGCCAGGGCCTGCCAGACCGAGATCAACTCGGGGCGGTGTCCGAACAGCTCGTTCTTGAAGCGCCGGAACGCCCCTTCGCCTTGCAGCGACGCGCTCAGGCGTCGACCGGCGGCGCGGTCGCTGATGCCGTCGGCGAAGTCGACCATGTCCTGATACCAGATGTAGGAAGGGAGCGGCTCTATGAGGATGAGGTCCAGCTCGTCGAGCTCGACCGGGTTCTCACCGTCGATGCCCGTGTCGCTGGTCCAGAAGACCACCTCGCCCGCACGAGGATCGAACAGCCATCGATGGTCGTAGTCGGTCTGGTCCGCCAGCGCGGTGGCGATCTCCTCAACATCGATGTTGTCCAGGTCGAGCACCCAGCCAGCGTAGAACCCGAGGCCACAGCTTGGGGTCTGTGACGCCTTCGGGCGATGCCGCTCAGGTCGCGGCGGTATGACGCTGAAGAATCGGAAAGAGCTCGGGCTCGCCACCTCTTACGGATCTCGTGCGTAACTCTCGGGTGGCGAGCCGGTCGCTGGGCTAGGGCTCAGCGAGCTGCGAGGACCTCTTGACGTTGACTGCCGAGTCGGGTGATTCCCAACTCCATGACGTCGCCTGGCTGCAGCCACACGGGGGGTGTGTAGCCCATGCCGACGCCGGGGGGCGTACCCGTGTTGATGAGGTCACCGGGCTCCAAGACCATGAACTGGCTCAGGTAGTGCACCAGAAAGGCCGGTTTGAACAGCATCGTTGCCGTTGTGCCGGTCTGACGGCGGACCCCGTTGAGGTCGAGCCACAGGTTCAGGGCGTGCACGTCGGGGATCTCGTCGGGCGTGACCAGGTAGGGACCACAGGGGTTGAACGTCGGAGCTGACTTGCCCTTGACCCACTGGCCGCCTCGCTCCATCTGGAAGGCGCGCTCACTCACGTCGTTGACGAGGGTGTAGCCAGCGATCGCGGCCGCGGCCGCTTTCTCGTCTGCCAGGTAGCTGCTCCGCCGCCCGATGACGATGCCGAGTTCGACTTCCCAGTCCGGCTTGGTAGCGCCCCGGGGTAGCTGCACGGCGTCGTTCGGGCCGATGAGAGTGTTGGGCGCCTTGTTGAAGACGATTGGCTCGGCGGGGACGGCCTGACCGGTTTCCGCGGCGTGGTCGCTGTAGTTCAAGCCAATGCACAAGATCTGGTGCGGTCGGGCGATCGGGGCGCCGATCCTCTGGTCGTCCAGCGCAGTGACCTGCCCTGCGCGCGCGCGCTCTGCGGCGGCCTGCTCAATCAGTGCCGGTCCGCCGCGCCCGAAGAAGTCCTCGTTGAAGTCCTCGACGAGGTCGGAGACGTCTACGAAGGCGTTTTCGTCAGCAAGCACAGCCGGGCGTTCCTGGCCTTCGGGGCCGACGCGCAACAATCTCATGGTTCTCCTTTGGTGGTGCGATGCATGGGGTGGCTAGGTCATTCGCCGGGACGGTCTGCCTTAGCTCGCGTCCCAGGTCGTTGCTGCGGTCACGATCGTGCGGATCTCGTCTGCTGCCTCGATGAGCGCGGAGACGGGGGTGCGGTAGGTCAGCCCGCTGACGCTGATCGCGCCGCTGGGCTGCGAGGGGGACGCGAGCCAGACCGGGACGGCGAGGCAGTTGATCCCCAACTCGTTCTCCTGGTTCTCCACGGCGTAGCCCCGCTCCCGCACCTCGGCTAGCTCCACGCACAGGGCATCCGCGTCCACGATGGTGCTTTCGGTCCGCGCCTGCAACGGGCCGGCTGCGACCCATTCCCGGACGGCGTCGTCGTCGGGGAGGGCGTGGGTCAGCAGCATCTTGCCCACCGCGGTGCAGTGCGCGGGGTTCTGGCCGCCGATGGTCGAGGTGAGACGCATGGCACCCACGGGTGGGTCCACCTTCGCCCGGTAGACGACCGAGCGGCCGGCGAGGACCGCGTAGTGGGTCGTCTCCCCGAACCGTTCGGCAAGTGCGGTCAGAGCGGGCCGCACGCGCACGTGCTCAGGCCGCAGCTCGTGGTGGGCGAAGGCGAGCCGCAGGAACTCGTCCCCGAGCACGTAGTGACCTCGGGTGTCATGAGCCGCGAAGCCGGCGCGACGCAGGGAGCTGAGGGCCCGGTGCACGGTCGATTTAGGGCTGTTGACCGCCCTCGCCAGGTCGTCCAGGCCGACTCCCTCCGCGTGAAGCGCGAGCTCGGTCAAGACGGCCAGGACGCGGTCAGAGCCGACAAGACGCTTGTCGGCGGTGTCTTCCCCTCCGGCGTGAGGCGATGTAGAGTCCGGCATGTTCCGAAGGTTAGAACAGTATTCCGGTAAATGGAAATACCTTGTTCGATGTTGCTTGGGTGAAAGGAGGCCATCACCATGCATCGACTCGATGCCGAGTCCTTGACTGCCCCGCTCGGAGACCGCTCCAAGGTGCTGGCGGCGCTCAACGACGCTGGGCTGGGGGCCGACCAGGTGCGCAGCCGCACGTCCGATCGCCTGGCCTACGCCCACGACGCCTCCCACTACCTGCTGACGCCCCAGGCCGTCGTGCTTCCGGCCTCTGCCACCGACGTGTCCCGGCTGCTGCGCGTCAGCGCCGAGCACGGCGTGCCGTTGACGTTCCGGTCAGGCGGCACCAGCCTCAGCGGGCAGGCTGTCTCCGAGGGACTGCTCGCGGACGTACGCC
The DNA here is from genome assembly GCF_056400505.1 of Terrabacter sp. P5_B1. NCBI lineage: Bacteria > Bacillati > Actinomycetota > Actinomycetes > Micrococcales > Intrasporangiaceae > Terrabacter > Terrabacter sp. P5_B1. The sequence goes on along the minus strand of NZ_JBFULD010000043.1, from coordinate 2,583 downwards.
GCCACTTCCGCCGTATCGAGGTCCTCGAGGACGGCGAAAGGGTGCGGGTGCAGCCGGGCGCCACGGTCCGCGCCGTCAACGCCCAACTCGACCCCCACGGACGCAAACTCGGCCCGGACCCGGCCAGCGAGGCCGCGTGCACGCTCGGTGGCGTCATCGCCAACAACTCCAGCGGAATGGCCTGCGGCACCCAGCAGAACGCCTACCAGACCCTCGAGTCGCTCGTGCTGGTGCTGGCCAGCGGCACGGTGATCGACACCTCGGCAGCGGACGCCGACGGCAAGCTTGCCGCGCTTGAACCGGCCCTGGAGCAGGGACTGGCGCGGCTTCGGGACCGGCTCCGGGCAAACGCCGAGTCGGTTCGGCTTATCCGGCAACAGTTCGCGATGAAGAACACCATGGGGTACGGGCTCAACGCCTTCCTCGACTACGACTCCCCGGTCAAGATCCTCGAGCACCTGATCGTCGGGAGCGAGGGCACGCTGGCCTTCATCGCCGAGGCGACCCTGAAGACGGTCCCCCTCCATGCACACGCCTCGACCGGTCTGCTGATCTTCGACAGCCTGGCCGAGGCCACCGCCGCCCTGCCCGCCCTCGTCGGGACTGAGCCAGCCACCGTGGAGCTGCTGGACGCAGCGTCGCTTCGCGTCGCGCAGCGCGACCCCCGCGCCGGCGCACACCTGCGGTCAATGCAGGTGGGGATGCGCGCCGCGCTCCTGGTGGAGTACACGGCGCCGACGCCCGAAGCGCTGGGCGACCTGGTGGCGAAGCACGCCGACACCCTCCAGGACGTGCACCTCGGCGCGGCAGCCTCATTCACCACTGACACAGGCACCCGAGGGGACCTGTGGCACATCCGCAAAGGCCTGTACGCGGCGATCGCCGGGGCCCGCCCCTCCGGAACGATCGCACTCTTGGAAGACGTCGTCGTGCCGGTCCCGGCGCTGCTGGCCACGTGTACCGACCTGGCTGAGCTCTTCGCCCGCTTCGGCTACGACGACGCGGTGCTGTTCGGACACGCCAAGGACGGCAACGTCCACTTCATGCTGACCGACCGCTTCGAGCAACCCGATCGGCTCGAGCGCTACCGCCGGTTCACCGAGGACATGGTGGAGCTCGTCCTGGCTGCTGGCGGGTCCCTCAAGGCGGAACACGGCACCGGCAGGAACATGGCCCCGTACGTCGCCCGCCAGTACGGTCCCGAGCTGTACCAGGTCATGCGCGAGCTCAAGGCACTGTTCGACCCGGCTGGGCTGCTCAACCCGGGCGTCATCCTCAACGACGACCCGCAGGCCCATGTGCGTCACCTGAAGGTCACCCCCACGGTGGAACCCGAGGTCGACCGATGCGTGGAGTGCGGATACTGCGAGCCGGTCTGCCCTAGCCGTGACCTGACGACCACTCCACGGCAGCGGATCGTGCTGCGTCGGGAGATGGCGCGGGCGCAGGTGAACGGTGATGCTGCACTGCTGCGCGAGCTCCGCCAGGCCTACGAGTACGACGCCGTCCAGACCTGCGCCGTCGACGGCATGTGCCAGACCGCGTGCCCGGTGTCCATCAACACCGGAGACCTCGTCAAGCGCCTGCGCAACGACGGCCATGGCCCCCTCGCGGAACGTGCAGGCGCTGCCGGCGCACGACACTGGAACGGGACCACGAGGGCTGCCGCGACCCTGCTGAGCGCCGCCCACCGCCTGCCTGTTGGGGTACCTACCGGGGCAACCTCAGCGGCCCGGCGCGTGATCGGCGAAGAGCGGGTTCCCGCATGGTCAAAGGACCTCCCGCGCGGCGGCGCGGTTCGCTCCGGCGGCCCCGGTGACGGTGACGCTGACGCCGTGTACTTCGCCTCCTGCACCGGCTCGATGTTCGGTCCGGCGGCGGACGGACCGGGTGTCGGTGCCGCCTTCACGGAGCTCTGCGAGCGAGCCGGACTGCGGGTGCGTTCGGTGTCCAACGCGGCGGACCTGTGCTGCGGGACGCCTTGGCGCTCCAAAGGACTGCACACGGGCTACGAGGTGATGCTGGGCAAGGTGCTGCCCGCCCTGTGGCACGCGAGCGACGAGGGACGCCTGCCGATCCTGTCCGACGCGTCTTCCTGCACCGAGGGCCTGGCCCAGTTGCTTGCCGACGCGGCGCCCGCGGAGGCTGGTCGCTACAGCCGGCTGCGCGTCATCGACTCCGTCGCGTTCACTCTGCACGAGCTCCTGCCCCGGCTGACCGTGCTGCGGAAGCTGCCAACGCTCGCGCTGCACCCGACCTGCTCCTCGACGAGACTCGGCCTGAACGCCGACCTCACGCGGCTGGCCGGCGCCGTGGCCGAGACCGTCCTGACACCCGACGCCTGGGGGTGCTGCGGCTTCGCGGGCGACCGCGGCCTCCTGCACCCCGAACTGACCGCAGCCGCGACGGCACCCGAGGCCGCCGAACTGACCGGCCGCGAGATCGCCGGCTACGCCTCGTGCAACCGGACCTGCGAGATCGGCATGTCGCGCGCCACCGGCGCCGACTACCGGCACGTGCTCGAGCTGCTCGCCGAGGCCACCCGGCCCCTTCCCTCCGTATCCGGCCCCGACGGCCGCTAAC
>NZ_JBFULD010000042.1:0-17787 GCF_056400505.1 Terrabacter sp. P5_B1 | reverse complement strand
GCCGGAGCCCGACGCGCCGACCAGCACGACGAGGGCCGGGTCGGGCAGGGACACTGCGGCGGGGTCCCAGCGCGCCGGTCAGTGCGAGCGGCGGCGGGAGGGCCCGCCGAGCGAGGCCCACACCGTGCGCCCGTGGGGATCCTCGATGACACCCCACTCGTGGGCCAGGGACCGGACGATGCGCAGGCCGCGGCCGCCGGGCGCCCACGTCGTGGGCGGCGCAGGACGAGGGACGGTCGGGCCGCCGCCGTCAGAGACCTCGACCTCGACGACGTTGTTCTTGACCTTCCAGTGGATGCGGATCGCACCGTCGGACAGCGGCCTGGCGTGGCGGATGGCGTTGGCGACGAGCTCGCTGACGACGATCTCGGCCTCGTCGATCACCTGTGGCACCACCTCGCGGGCCAGGAGGTCCTCGACCAGCTCCTTGCGGATCCGGGGCGCCGCAGCCGGCGCCCACTGGATGCGTACCGTGCGCTTGTCGCCCAGCGGCGCCGCCGGGACGTTGCTCATCGTGGATCTCCTCGCGATCGTCTCGGCTCGGGCGCCACCGCCACCGGCTTTGGCCACCGAACCGTCCCCCTGTGTGCTCGCCACGTCACGTCCTCCTCACGAGCGCGCCGCGAAAGCGCGGTCGACGAACCGTAACGAAACCTGTGAGTTACCTCAATGGAGTGTCACTTTTCCCACGGCACGTGTCCGGCGATTCCGTCAGGTCGGGTCATCTAGTGCGTGGCCTAGACGGTCCGATACGTCGTCATCCCCGTCGGTTCGGGCTCCCTGTCAGGCGACCCTTACCCGATCCAGACCCCCTTGCACACGAGACGGTCGCGATATATCGTCGACCTATCGCGACTGTTCGTGAGTCGCGTTCGGAAAGGAGCACAACCATGCACGGACACCGACACACTCGACGAGAATCCGGCTGGGACGGCGGCTGGGGAGGCGGTTGGGGAGGTCAGGGCAACGGCCCCGGCTTCGGACCCGGCCGCGGCCCGTGGGGCGGCCCCGGGGGACCCGGTGGGCGCGGCCGCCCCGGCCCTCCCCCATGGGTGGCCGACCTCGTCCGCCACTTCGGGGGCCCCAGCGTCGGGCCGGAGTTCGGCGGTCGCCGCGGACCCCGTGCGCGTCGCGGGGACGTCCGCGCCGCCATCCTCGACGTCCTGGCGGGCGACGAGATGAACGGCTACCAGCTGATCCAGCAGATCTCCGAGCGCACCGGAGGCGCGTGGAAGCCGAGCCCGGGCTCGGTCTACCCCACCGTCCAGCAGCTCGAGGACGAGGGCCTCGTCGAGGGCCGAGACGTCGACGGCCGGCGACTGCTGCGCCTCACCGACGCGGGCCGCGCCTACGTCGAGGAGAACGCCGACGAGATGGCTGCGACCTGGCGGCCCTTCGAGGAGCAGTCCGACGAGGAGGCGCCCCGGCCCACGGGCGGTGCGGGCGACCTCATGCCCCTCGTCGGTCAGGTCATGGGCGGCATGTGGCAGGTCGTCACGACCGGCACGTCGCAGCAGCGGGCCGAAGCGGCGGAGATCCTCACGGAGACCCGGCGCAAGCTCTACCGCCTGCTCGCCGACGGCGACCCGGAGTGAGCTGACCCTCCAACCGCTGCACCCCGAGCCCGCCCAGTCGTRCTCGGGGTGCAGCACGAAGAGGCCGAGGTCGCGCCGGGTCGGGCAGGATGGCCAGATGGTTCCGCCGTCCCGCTCGGCCCCGTCCGGCCTCCTCGTCGCCGGCACGTCGTCCGACGCCGGCAAGTCCGTCGTCGTGGCGGGACTGTGCCGGGCTCTCGCTCGGCGCGGGGTGAAGGTCGCACCCTTCAAGGCGCAGAACATGTCGAACAACTCGATGGTCTGCCTCGACGGCGGCGAGATCGGCCGTGCGCARTACCTCCAGGCGCAGGCGGCTCGGCTCGAGCCCACGACGGCCATGAACCCCGTCCTGCTCAAGCCGGGCACCGACCGCCGGGCGTTCGTCGTCGTGCGTGGCGAGCCAGCGGGCACCCTCGAGGCGGGAGAGTATGCCGCCGGGCGCGCCCACCTGGCCCAGGCCGCCTTCGCCGCCTACCGCGAGCTCGCAGACTCCTACGAGCTCGTCGTGTGTGAAGGCGCCGGCTCCCCGGCGGAGATTAACCTCCGCGCGGGTGACTACGTCAACATGGGCCTTGCCCGCGAGTTCGGACTGCCGGTCGTGGTCGTCGGTGACATCGACCGCGGCGGCATCCTCGCCTCCCTCTACGGCACGTGGGCGCTGCTCGACGAGGACGACCGGGTGTTGCTGAAGTCCTTTGTCATCAACAAGTTCCGAGGCGACGCATCGGTGCTCGAACCGGGGCTGGAGGCGATCACGGAGCGCACCGGGGTCCCGTTCCACGGTGTCATCCCATGGCTGCTCGACGTGTGGCTCGACAGTGAGGACACGCTCGAGGTCGGCCACTGGCGTGCCTCCACCGCCTGGTCCGCGTCGTCGCGCGAGCGGCTCAAGGTGGCGGTCATCCGACTACCGCGCATCTCGAACGCGACCGACGTCGATGCGCTGGCCGTCGAGCCGGGCGTCGACGTCCTGGTGACCATCGATCCGGCTGTCGCCGAGTCCGCCGACCTCCTCGTGCTTCCCGGATCACGTTCGACTGCAAGCGATCTCGCATGGCTGCGCGAACATGGCCTCGCCGACGTCGTCGCTCGCCGGGTGGCGACCGCTCGTCCGGTCCTCGGCGTCTGCGGTGGCTACCAGATGCTCGCGCACGAGATCGAGGACGACGTCGAGGGACGGGTGGGCGTCGTGCCGGGCTTGAGCCACCTGCCCGTGCGCGTCGAGTTTCAGGAGAGCAAGGTGCTCGCGCGGCCGGTCGGCTCGTGGTCAGGTCACCTGGTCGACAGCGCCTACGAGATCCACCACGGCATCGCCCGGCGCACGGCGCACAGCACTGACGACGACCCGGAGTCGCTTGCGGTGCAACGTTTCCTCGACGGTTGGAAGGTCGGCTCCGTCTGGGGGACGATGTGGCACGGCGCCTTCGAGAGCGACGACTTCCGCCGGGCGTGGCTGGCCGAGGTTGCACGTGCTGCCGGTTCCCGGTGGCGGCCCGCCGCTGGCGCGCCACGCTTCGCGGAACGGCGCGAACGAATGCTCGACACCCTCGCCGACGCCCTCGAGGAGCACGTCGACATCGATGCGCTCCTCTCCCTGACGCGCGTTCCCAGAGGTGGGGCGACATGATCGAGCGGATCCGCGTCATCGGGGTCGGTGCCGGTGGTCCCGGACAGGTGACCGGGGAGGCAGTCCGGGCCCTCGCCACGGTCGACGTCTTCCTCGTCCCCGATCCGGGTGACGTGCCCGCCGACCTCGTCGCGGCACGGCAAGAGGTCTGCGCCGCCCTCATCCCTGCAGACCGTGCCTACCGCGTCGTGCAGGTCCCCGACACACAAGGAGAGCCGGACGCCGGACGCGACGACACGGCATACGACCGCGGGATCGTGGACTCCTGCGCCCGCGTCGTCGACGGACTGGCCCTCGGTGAGACGACGGTCGGCTTCCTCGTGTGGGGTGACCCGGGGTACGACGAGTCCACGATCCGGCTCGTCGACGCGCTCGTCGAGCGGTATGCCGCGGGCGGGGTCGCCGTCGACCACGACGTCATCGCCGGGATCAGTGCACCGCAGCTGCTCGCCGCGCGCCACCACATCCCGATGGGCCGCGCCGACGTGCCTCTGCACCTCACGACCGGGCGTCGCCTCGTCGACGAGTACGACCCGTCCCTCGGTGACGTCGTCGTCCCGCTGGACGGCCACCTCTCGTGCGCCGCGCTCGCGGACGCCTTCCCTGACCTCGAGCTGTACTGGGGCGCCTACCTCGGCACGCCCGACGAGCTGCTCGTGCACGGGAGGCTTGCCGACGTCATCGACGAGGTGCTCCGCCTGCGTGCTGCCGGGCGCGAGCGCCACGGGTGGGTCACGGACTCCTACCTGCTGCGCCGGCCGGAGGGCGCCCCGACAAGGTCCGGGCCACCAGCCTTCCCCGCGACTGACGCGTTGACGGACGGCGTCATCACCCTGCGTCCCGTCACTGCCGGCGACTGGAAGGTCGTGCGCGACGAGCACAACGACGAGGAGTCGCTGCGCTGGGACTTCGAGGGGCGGCGACTGACCGACGACGACGCCCGTCGCCAGTCGGCACGTGCGGCTCTGGAATGGCGTCGAGGTCGCGCGGCCCGGTTCGTCATGGTCGACGTCGCCTCCGGCGAGGGTGCCGGCGTCATCGGCGTCCTGCGAATGGGGCCACCGGGGACCGGCCTCGTCGGCTACGGCGTGCTGCCGGCCTTCCGTGGACGCGGGTTCACCACCCGGGCGCTGCGGCTCGTCTCGGCCTGGGCGTTCGAGGTGGCGGGCCTCGCGCGACTCGAGCTGGGGCACAAGGTGGGCAACGTCGCTTCGGGCAAGGCGGCCGCCAGGGCCGGCTTCCGGATGGAGGGGCAGCTCAGTGCTCGACTGCCCAACCCCGACGGCACCAGGTCCGACGAGGTCTACTACTCCCTGGTCCCCGACCGACGGCCCGACGACGAACGAGCCGACTGAGGACCGGACGCCGGGTCAGACCCTCGCGAGGAAGTCGAGCACGCGCTGCTGCACGAGCGCAGCCGCCTCCGCGTCGTGGGCCGTCGCACTGGCGTCGGCGAAGAGGTGGCCGCAGCCGGGGTAGGTGAAGAGCTCGCCGTCCTCGGCGGCCGCCACGACGGCCCGGGCCGCTTCGACATCGCCTTCGTCCATGAAGAACTCGTCGGCCTCGCCGCCGTGGATCTGCACGGGAACGCCTTCCGGCCACCCGGGGGCGAACTCGCCCAACGGGATCGCCGAGTCGAGCAGGACGGCGCCGCCGGCTCCGGGACGGGTCTGCGCGAGGCACTGGGCCGCCATGACGCCGAGGGAGAAGCCGGCGTACACCGTCCCCTGGGGCAGCCCCTCGGCCGCAGCGACGCCCTGCTCGAGCAGGGTGCCGAAGCCGATCGACCGCGCGTGGGCCATGCCCTCGTCGAGCGTGGCGAAGCTCTGGCCGGCGTAGAGGTCCGGCGCGTGGACCGTGTGCCCAGCCGCGCGCAGGGCGTCGGCGAAGGCGAGGAAGCCCGGGGTCTGTCCCTGGGCGTGGTGGAGGAGGAGGACGTCGGCCATGCTTGCTCCTGTGCTCGAAGGTTCCCGCGCTGTTGATCCAACAACCTAGACTGATCCAACAATGTCGATCAATAGTCCGCAGCTACCCGACTACGAGCTCCCCGACACGGTGGAGCTGACGAGGCCTGCTCAGCTGCGCGCCATCGCCGACCCTCTGCGCTCCTCGATCCTCGACCTCGTGCTCGAACGAGCCGCGACCGTCGCCGAGCTGGCAGCGGCCGCCGGCCGCCCCAAGAGCACGGTGGCCCACCACGTCGCCGTGCTCGTCGACGCCGGCATGCTCCGCGTCGTGCGCACTCGCAGGGTCCGGGCCATCGACGAGCGCTACTACGGGCGCACGGGACGCACCATCATGATCGGCATCGCGCGCCGGCCCGGCGACGAGACGACGCCCGTATGCGTCAACGCGCTGTCCGTCGCGGCCGCCGAGTCCGTGCCCGCCCACGAGGCCGACACCCTCTACTCGACGTTGCGCCACGTGCGGATCCCCCGCGAGAGTGCGTCGGAGTTCTGGCGCCGGGTCGAGGGCCTCGTGCGCGAGTTCAGCGCACTCCCTCGATCGGGCGACAAGGTCTACGGCCTCGCCGTCGGTCTCTACCCCACCGACCAGCCGGTCCTCCCCGACGCAGAGCCCGGAGACGCATCGACGGGAGGTGTCGAGGACACCCCGAGCGCCAGGTCCAGCACCTGAGCGGCAGGTGACGGGAGGTCAGGCGGGGATCCGCTCCGCGAGGCGCAGAGCCGGAGGACACTCGAGGCATGGCCAAGCGAAACCTCAAGTGCCTCATCCTCGGCCACCGCTACAGCCGCATGAAGCTGCACGGCCGGACGGTTCTGACCTGCAAGCGGTGCGGTGACGTGGACGTCGTCGAGCACGACATGCGTGGCCTGCAGTTCTGAGCGCAGGCACAGGAACCGCGATCCCCGTCGGCACCGATCCGGCTCGCACCAGTGCCATCCTGACGACATGGAGCTGGAGTTCAGCGGCGAGGTCTGGGAGTGGCGGGGGCCCGCGCCCTACTACTTCGTCACCGTGCCAGACGACGAGGCGCAGGCCCTGCACGACGTCGCCCACGTCAGCTACGGCTGGGGCATGATCCCGGTCACCGCCCGCCTCGGCGGCACGAGGTGGACCACCTCGCTCTGGCCGAAGGGCGGCAGCTACGTCGTGCCGCTCAAGGACGCCGTCCGCCGCGCCGAGGACGTCCGGGAGGGTGACACGGTCGAGGTGGGGCTCGACGTCCGCGCCGAGCCGTGACTTCTGGCAGCTGACCGTCTGACCGTCGGCCACACCGATCGCAGGCCCACTCGGCCCGGCTCGGACTCGACGCAAAACGCGCCACGATTCGGGGGACGTGCCCCATGATGGGCAGCGAGCCCAGCACGGGGATGGGCTCGTCAAGGGGATTTCCCGGGGGGACGGGTTCAGGCCGCATGCAGACGAACAGCTGGACCATGGCTGCGGGTCGACCGCAGGCACCGCACTTCGACACGTCCACCGGCCGCCTCCACGCCGATGTCGCGACCATGCTCGCCCTCGTCGACCTCCATGTCGACGAGCGGAACGGGCTCAGCGCCGGTCGGCATGAATCCCTCTCGCGCGCAGGGGTTTTCGTCGACGGACGACTCCACCCGGCTCTGCGTGCGCGTCTCGATGCCGTGGCTCGTCCGTCCGCCCGCCTGGAGGTCGAGGTGGGCACTCCGAGCTCGACCCGGTTGCACCAGGGCTGGGTCCACCGCGTCAGCGCGCTCGTCGTCGACCACGGCGACGAGGTTGCCGACCTCCTCGAGATCGAGGCGGCGTTCCTGCCCGCCACCATCGCGTACCTCACCCACCTGCAGCCACGCCCCCGGCTCGACGGCCGGGGTGGGCAGGTGGACGGTGGCGCCCTTGACGCTCTCAGAAGCGGGTCGCGGCGGAGCGACGCCGCGGCGGACCTGGCCGCGGCCGCAGCCACCTGGCCCGCCGTCGCCGCATGTCTGCGAACCGGCTCGTGGCGCTCGTGCGGCGTCGACGTGGCACACCACCACAGCGGCAGCACGTCGACCCAGCAGGTCGTCTGGCTCGACACGCCGGCAGGGGCGCTCCGCCTCGAGGACGACGCTGCCGGGCCGGTGCTCGCCGGCACCACCACGGGGAGCATCTGGCAGGAGCTCGTCCAGGCGCTGCGCGCCGACCCGGTCCTCGCCCGGGAGCAGATCCTGCCGTCGGACGGCTAGGCCTCCGGGCCGGGCTGCTCCGGCACGGGAGGGATGCGCAGCCCGGGGGGAACGGAGCCGTGGGCGCGCTCGTACCACGCGGCATACGCGGCGACGGCCGTCGGAAGGGTCGGGAAGATGAGGTCGGCCCCGACCTTCTCGACGAAGCCGCCGGCCTCGAGCGACTCACGCAGGTCCTGCTTCACGCGGGCCATCGCGAAGACGATGCCGCGCCCGTCGAGCGTGCCGCGCAGCAGCTCGAGCGCGTCGACGGCGGTCAGGTCCACCTCCGTGTTCGCCTCGGCATTGAGCAGGAACCACTCGACGCGCTCGCGGGTCGACACCTGGTCGACGACCCCGAGGGCGCGCTTGGTGAAGTCGTCGGAGTTGGCGAAGAAGAGCGGCGAGTCGTAGCGGTAGACGACGAGGCCGGGCACCTGCTGGGCATCGGGGTGGTCGTCGATGTCGTGCATGCCGGCGACGTCCGGGACGTAGCCGAGGACCCCGTCGTGCGGGTGGACGATGCGTCGCAGCAGGTCGAGCACCGACAGCGCGATGGCCGCCCCGATGCCCGGGAGCACGCCGAAGAGCAGCACCGCGGCCGTCGTCGCGAGCGCCAGCACCAGCTCGCTGCGCCGGAAGGCTGCGATCCGCCGCAGCTCCGCGACGTCGACGAGCCGGATCGCGGCGAAGACGACGACGGCGCCGAGGGCCGCGGTCGGGAAGGCCGCGATGACGGGACCCAGCCAGAGCAGGGTCGCGACGACGAGGACGAGGGAGACGAGCGAGTGCAGCTGCGTTCGGGAGCCCATCGTGTCGGCGATCACCGTGCGGCTGCCGCTCGAGCTGATCGGGAAGCCCTGGAAGAGGCCGGTCGCGACGTTGGCGGTGCCGAGCGCGAGGAACTCCTGGTCGCTGTCGATCGACTCGCGGTGCCGGGCACCGAAGGCACGGCCCGTCAGGACGTTGTCGGAGTAGCCGACGACGGCGATGCCGAGCGCCGCGGGCAGCAGCGCCCACAGGTCCACGCTGCCGATGTCGGGCACCGTCAGGGCCGGCAGGCCGACCGGCACCGGACCGACGACGTGGACACCCGCGCGGTCGACGAGGTCGAAGAACGAGACGATGACGGTGGCGCCCAGCATCGCGATGAGGGGGCCGGGCCAGGTCGGCGCGAAGCGCTGGAAGGCGAGAAGGACGGCGAGGACGCCGAGCGACAGGACGAGCGTCGGCAGGTGCGTGTCGCCGAGGTGGGTCAGGACGTACCTCACCTCCTGGACGAACGACTCGCCCCCCACCGTGATGCCGAAGACCTTGCCGATCTGGCTGACCACCATGAGCGCCGCGATGCCCGCCATGTAGCCGACGAGGACCGGCTTCGAGAGCAGGTCGGAGAGGAAGCCGAGCCGCAGGAGGAAACCGACGAGGCACATGAGCCCCACGACGACCGCGAGCAGGGCGGCCGTCTCCTGGCGCAGCGCCATGCCACCCGCGGCCGTGGCGAGCGCCCCGATTCCGGCGGCTGTCATGAGCGCCGTCGTCGACTCGGGACCGACCGAGAGCTGGCGGGACGAGCCGAGCAGCGCGTAGACGAGCAGACCCGGACCGACCGCCCACAGGCCGGTGACGGCAGGCAGCCCGGCCACCTCGGCGTACGCGAGGACCTGCGGCACGAGGTAGGCGGAGACCGTGATGCCGCCGAGCACGTCACCGCGCAGCCACACCCGGTCGTAGCGGCGCAGCACCGCGACCCCGGGGAGCATCCGCTCCCACCGTGCCTGCTGCTGCGGACCCGCGGTCACGCGACGAACGTACGCGCCTGCGTATGCCGTGAGGGCGGGTTTCGCGCAGACGTGAGTGTGCGCTCAGGCGGGGACGCGCAGCCGCCGCATCATCTCCCCGACCGCGACGGTGATCGAGTGGCCGAGGTGCACGCAGGTGCCGTTGATCTCGTTCTGCTGGCTGCCGCCGAGCCCGATGACGACCTCGGGGTGGGTGCGGCTCACCGTGTCGACGATCTCCTGGGCCGTGGCGATGTCGATGTCGCGCGGCACGGCCATGACCATGCCGGCGGCGCGCCGGGCCTCGATCGCGCGCAGCCAGTCCTCGACCGGCAGGTCCGCGCCGACGTAGACCGTCGCGAAGCCGGCGCGGCGGGCCGCCACGGCGAACGCGAGCAGCCCGAGCTCGTGGCGGGCGCCGGGCGGGAGTCCGATGAGCAGGGTCGGGCCGTCGACGCGACCCGCGGCCACCTCGTAGGCGGCCGCGAGGCGCCGCTGGACGGCATACGACACGAGGTGCTCGCCGGCCACGGTGAGCCGGCCGTGCGCCCAGGCGTCACCCACGAGCGCGAGGGTCGGCATGAGCCAGTCGTCGACGACGTGCTCGAAGGTGCCGAGGGCGAAGCGGGAGTCGAGGACTGCCGTCGCCGACGCGGAGTCGAGACGCTCGGCCGCACGGATGAACGCCTCGGCGTCCTCGGACTGGTAGCGACCGCCGGGTCGCAGCGGCGCGACTCGACCGGCGCGGCTCTCACGGTCACCCCGTCCGGTCGGGACATCCCGACCGGCCGCGTCGCGGCTCGAGAGTCGGCGGGTCGTCTCGGCGGCGGCCTCGCGGGCGGACCACCCCTCGTTGACGAGGGAGTTCATGATCGCGAGGGCGCGGACGTCCTCGGGGCCGTAGAGGCGGTAGCCGCCGTCGGAGCGCTGCGGGCTGACGACCCCGTAGCGGCGCTCCCAGGCGCGGAGGGTGGCGACGCTGATCCCGGTCAGCTCCGCCGCGCGCTTGATGGTGTACATCGGCTACCCCAACCTGCCCAGGGCGTCCCGCATGCCCTGCTCGGCCTCGTCACCGAGCTTCTTGAAGGCCGGCGCGAGCAGCGGGGCGACGAGCCTGGCCACGCCCTTGAACTCGAAGTCGGCGCGGTAGGTGACGGTCGTGCCCTCGCTCGCGCCCTCACCCGTGCCGGTCATGGTGCGCACGAAGGTCATGGAGTCCTTGGCGACCACGGTCGCGTTCTCGCCGCGCAGCGCGAACCTCTCGCCGGGCACGTGCTCGACGACGAGGTAGTCGAGCTCCGTCTGACGGCCGAGGAACTTCGACACGTTGTGGTAGCGCGTGCCCACGCCCCCGTCCCCGGCGACCCGCTCGGTGCGCACGGTGCCGGGGTCCCATTCGGTCGTGTTCGTGAAGTCGCTGAGGTAGGCGAAGACTCGGTCGACGGGCTGGCCCACGGTGACGCTGCGCTCGATCTCCATACCTTCTCCAACCTTTGACAGACCTTGAACAGCCACTCTACGGTGTGGACGAAGGATGGACAACGCGCCCCACCGCACCCTGTCCGTCCCCGCAATCCGGTCGGAGCTCCGCGCCGAACCACCCGGGACCACATCAGCCAGGAGGCCTCGGTGACTCGACCGAACCGAACCGACACACCCGCTGGATCCGGCGCGGCCCGACCGACCGCGGCCGTCATCGGCGCGGGAGTCTCCGGCCTGACCGCTGCCCACGTCCTGAGCGCCACCCATGACGTCACCCTCTTCGAGAGCGACACGCGGCTCGGCGGCCACGCGCACACCCACGACGTCCGCGGGCGCGACGCAAGCCTGCGCATCGACAGCGGCTTCATCGTCCACAACGAGAAGACCTACCCGCACCTGCTGCGCCTGTTTCGTGAGCTCGACGTGCCGACGCAGCCGACCGAGATGAGCATGAGCATCACGTGCGACAGCTGCGGTCTGTCGTATGCCGGGGGGCGCGGTCCCAAGGGCATGTTCGCCCAGAAGCGGCGCCTGGCCGACCCGCGGTTCATCCGCATGCTCAAGGACGTCCCGCGCTTCCACCAGTCGGCCCACGCCCTGCTCGCTGACGAGTCGCAGGACCCGACGTGGGGCGAGTTCCTTGTGGCACAGGGCTTCTCCGACTACTTCGTGCACCATTTCGCCATCCCGCTCGTGGCCTGCGTGTGGTCGTGCGGCGACCTCGACGCGTCGTCCTACCCGGCCCGCCACCTCTTCCGGTTCCTCGACCACCACGGCATGCTGACGGTGACGGGCTCGCCGACCTGGCGCACCGTCACCGGCGGGTCGGCCACCTACGTCGACCGGCTCGTCGCGCGACTGCCCGACGTGCGCAAGGAGAGCCCGGTGACTGCGGTGACGAGGCACGCCGACGGTGTCGACGTGCTCGTGCGTGACGGACGCGCGACGACCTTCGACCGTGCCGTCGTCGCCACGCACGCCGACCAGGCACTCGACCTGCTCGCCGATGCAACCCCCGACGAGAAGCGTGACCTGTCCGCGATCCGCTACTCCCGCAACGAGACCTGGCTGCACCGCGACTCGTCGGTCCTGCCGAAACCGCGCCAGGCCAAGGCCTCGTGGAACTACCGCATGCAGGCGTGCGATGCTCCCGCGCCCGACGTCACCGTCAGCTACTGGATGAACCGCCTGCACGGCATCACCGACGCCGACGACCACGTCGTGACGCTCAACCCCGCCGGCGCCGTCGACGAGTCGCTCGTGACGGCGCGGATGTCCTACGCGCACCCCATCTTCACCCGCGAGGCCGTCGAGGCCGCAGCCCGGCTGCGCGCGGGCGGCGGCGACCGCCTGGCCTTCGCCGGCGCGCACCTCGGGTGGGGTTTTCACGAGGACGGGTGCCGCTCCGGCGTGGAAGCCGCCGAGTCCTTCGGGGTGCGCTGGTGACCGTCGTCCTGACGCCGCCGCAGGTGCCCGCGCTCGTCGACGGCACCGTGGCGCACTCGCGTCGCACGCCGCTGCACCACAGCTTCACCTACGGCCACTACCAGTGGCTCGTGGACATCGACGCACTCCCCCGACTGCCCTGGCCGACAGGGCTCCTCGCCCGCTTCGACGTCCGGGACCACCTCGACGGCGGGCAGCTCGGCGGGGGCATCCGGGGTGACGTCGAGCGGTTCCTCGCGGCTCGCGGTGTGACGCTGGCCGCCGCCGACCGGGTCCTCATGCTCGCCAACGCGCGCGTGCTCGGACACACCTTCGACCCGCTGTCGGTCTTCTGGTGCCTGCGACCCGACAACTCGTTGCTCGCCGTCGTCTTCGAGGTGCACAACACGTACGGCGAGCGCCACGCCTACCTGCTCGACGTCGGAGACGACGGCACGGCGACCGTCGACAAGGCGTTCTACGTCTCGCCGTTCAACGACACCAGCGGGGAGTATGCCGTCCGCCTCGTCCTCGAGCCCGAGGCCGTCGCCGTGACGGTGGGACTCGACCGCGAGGGCGAGCGCATCATGACCGCGGTCACCCGGGGCACCCCCGAGCCGGCCACGACCCGTGCACTGCTCCGTCTCGTCCGACGTCACGGTCTCGTCACCCAGAGGGTGACCACCCTCATCCGGGCACACGGCATCCGACTGTGGTTGCGCCGCCTGCCCGTCATGCCCCGCCCCCGCCACCCCAAGGAGGCCGTCCGATGACCGCCCAGTCCGCCGCCGCGTCCCCGACCATGGCGTCGCCGCTGTGCCTGCGCCGACCGACCCTGCGCGTGCTGTGCGTTCGCGCCCGTCTGGCCCGCAGCATCCTCGCCCAGGTCGCCAAGCGGGTGCCTGTCGACGTCGTCATGCCGGACGGCACGCTGCTCGGTGGTGACGGCGGCGGCAGGCCCCGCGCCGACCGTCCCGGGCTCGAGATCGTGCGACCTACGGCGCTCTTCGAGCGGCTCGCGCACCACCCCAAGATCGGCATCGGCGAGGCCTACATGGCCGGCGACTGGAAGGCCGCCGAGGGCACCGACCTCGCAGAGCTGCTCATGCCGTTCGCCGAGCGCATGACGACGGCCGTGCCCGAGGGCTGGCTGCGGCTGCGCGGCTTCGTCGACCGCCGCATCCCGAGCATCCAGAACAACTCGCTGCTCGGCTCGCGCCGCAACATCGAGGCCCACTACGACCTGTCCAACGACCTCTTCGCCACCTTCCTCGACGAGACGATGAGCTACAGCTCGGCGATCTTCGACGAGGACCAGCCGCTGCGCACGCAGTCCTTCGAGGAGGCCCAGCTGCGCAAGGTGCACGCAATCCTCGACATGGCCAAGGTCGGCCAGGACAGCCGCGTCCTCGAGATCGGCACCGGCTGGGGCACGCTGGCCCTCGAGGCGGCCCGCCGTGGCGCGACCGTCACGAGCGTCACGCTGTCCAAGGAGCAGGCGGCGCTGGCGCGTCGKCGGGTGGCCGACGCCGGCTTCGCCGACACCGTCGACATCCGGATCCAGGACTACCGCGAGGTCGAGGGCGTCTACGACGCCGTCGTCAGCGTCGAGATGATCGAGGCCGTCGGCGAGGAGTACTGGGAGACGTACTTCCGCACCATCGACGAGCGGCTCGCGCCGGGCGGCGTCGCGGCGGTCCAGGCGATCCTCATGTCGCACGAGCGGCTCCTGGCCACGAAGCACTCCTACGGCTGGATCCAGAAGCACATCTTCCCCGGCGGCCTCATCCCGAGCCTCCAGGCGATGAGCGAGACGACCGACGCCGCCACGAGCCTGCGCATGACGGCGGTCGAGGCCTTCGGCGCCGACTACGCCGAGACCCTGAGGCGCTGGCGGCAGACCTTCCTCGCCCGCTGGCCCGAGGTCCATTCGTTGGGCTTCGACGAGACGTTCCGCCGCAAGTGGGAGTTCTACCTCGCGTACTGCGAGGCGGGCTTCGCGACGGGCTACCTCGACGTCGCGCAGGTCCGGTTCGAACGGGAGGGCGCCGCTGCGGCGGCCGCTTGATGACAGCGGCGACGACGTCGATCCTGTGGTTCCGGCGCGACCTGCGCCTGAACGACCACCCTGCGCTGCTCGCGGCCATCGACTCCGCCTCCCACGTGCTGCCCGTCTTCGTCCTCGACCCCCGGCTGCTCGAGAACGACACCCCGCGCACCCGGCGGTTGCTCGCTTCGGTCGCGTCGCTGTCGAAGGACATCCGGGGCGCCCWGGTCATCCGGCGCGGCAACCCCGTCGACGTCATCCCGAAGCTCGCGCAGGAGGTCGGCGCCCAGCAGGTGCACGTCTCGCGCGAGACGACGCCCTACGGCCGGCGCCGCGACGAGGCCGTCGAGAAGGCCCTCGCCGACGACGGACGCGAGCTCGTCGCCACCGGCACGCCGTATGCCGTGGGACCTGGTCGCATCGTCAACCAGTCCGGCTCGCCCTACAAGGTCTTCACACCGTTCGCCAAGGCATGGCACCAGCACGGGTGCCCCGCACCTGCCGAGCGCCCCCAGCGCATCCCGTGGCTGCGTGAGGACGTGCGCAGCGACGCCCTCCCGCGGAGCGCGAAGACCTCGGAGCTCGAGGCCGGCGAGGCCGCCGCGCTGAAGCGGTGGGAGAGGTTCCTCCACGACGGGCTCACGGCATACGACAAGGAACGCGACCGACCCGACCTCGACACGACCTCGCGGCTGTCGGCGCCGTTGAAGTACGGCGAGATCCACCCGCGCACGATCCTGGCGGACATCGCGGCGCACTCGGCCGGGCGGTCGCAGGCGGCTAATACCTACGTCGCGGAGCTGATCTGGCGCGAGTTCTACGCCGACGTGCTGTGGCACCAGCCCGACTCGGCCTGGCACGACCTGCGGGGCGAGCTCGCCCAGCTGCCCTACGACTCGGGCTCCGAGACCGACCGGCTCGTCGACGCGTGGCGCGTGGGCCGCACCGGCTACCCGATCGTCGACGCCGGGATGCGCCAGCTCCTCGAGGAGGGCTGGATGCACAACCGGGTCCGGATGATCACGGCGAGCTTCCTCACCAAGGATCTCCACGTGTGGTGGCCGGTCGGGGCCCGGCACTTCCTCGACCACCTCGTCGACGGCGACATCGCCTCCAACAACCACGGCTGGCAGTGGGTCGCGGGCACCGGCACCGACGCCTCGCCCTACTTCCGGGTCTTCAATCCGGTGACCCAGGGGAAGAAGTTCGACCCCGACGGCGAGTACGTGCGCCGCTGGGTGCCCGAGCTGCGGCACCTGCCGGGCGCCGCGGCGCACGAGCCGTGGAAGCACGACAACGGGTACGACGGGAAGTATCCCCAGCCGATCGTCGACCACGACGACGAGCGCAAGGAGACCCTGGCCCGCTACGAGCGCGCCCGACGCTGAGCCTGACACCGAGTGCGAGGCTGAGACGATCAGACCGGAGGAGGAGAGCACGTGAGAGGACCCGTCGCCGAGCTGCGCGCCTTCCTCGATGCCGCCCTGCTCGAGCCGGTGCGCGGGCAGCACGTCGACCCACCCGAGGCGCGGACGCGGCGTCGCGTCGTCGTTGCCGTCACGCTGGTCGTCGGTTCGGCCGCCCTCGCGTGGGCCCTGCGCGTCCCGGCCGGTGACCCGCTCTTCTACACCGCCTCGATCGCCCTGGCGGCCGTGTGGGGCATCGGCGCGATCGCGTCCGGACCGCTGCACTACGGCCGCGGCCACACCCGCTCGGGCGAGCACGAGTCCCGACCCGTCGTGCAGTCCCTCGCGCTCGGCACCCTGCTGCTCCTCGTCTTCCTCGTCGGCGCCCTCGTCGTCGCGCACGTCCCGTTCCTGCGTGAGCCCGTCGACCAGCTGCTCGACCACGCACGTTTCGGGTCGCTGCCGGTCGTCCTCGTCATCACCATGGTCAACGGCATCGTCGAGGAGCTCTACTTCCGCGGCGCGCTGTATGCCGCCCTCCCGTCCCACGCGGTCGCCATCACGACCGTGCTCTACGCCCTGACGACCGTCGGCAGCGGGATCCCGCTCCTCGTGCTCGCGGCCGCCATCATCGGCCTCGTCACCGCGCTGCAGCGACGCGTCACGGGCGGCATCCTCGGGCCGATCATCACGCACGTGACATGGTCGACCGGGATGCTCCTGCTCCTCCCACCCGCCCTCGAGCTGACCAGGTGATCCCATGACCCCATCCCGCAGGGCCCTCGTGACCGGAGCCTCCGGCTATGTCGGCGGCCAGGTGGTACCCCGGCTGCTCGACGAGGGCTGGACCGTCCGCGTGCTGACCCGGCGCCGCGCCTCCATGGACGGCAAGCCGTGGGTCGACCGCGTCGAGGTGGCCGAGGGCGACGTAGGTTCCGCCGGCGACATGCGTCGGGCGCTCGAGGATGTCGATGCCGCGTGGTACCTCGTGCACTCGATGGACGACCAGCCCGACTTCCAGGAGCGCGACCGCGAGGCCGCGACGCACTTCTCCGAGGCGGCCGAGTCGGCCGGCGTCTCGCGCATCGTCTACCTCGGCGGCCTGCACCCGGCCGACGAGGTCCTCTCACCGCACCTGGCCTCACGCGTCGAGGTCGGCCGCATCCTGCTCGAATCGGGCGTGCCGACCGCGGTGCTCCAGGCCGCCGTCGTGCTCGGCGACGGGTCGGCGTCCTTCGACATGCTGCGCTACCTGACGACGCGGCTGCCCGCGATGGTCGCCCCGAAGTGGCTCGACAACAAGATCCAGCCGATCGCGATCGACGACGTCGTCACGCTGCTCGTGGGCGCCGGCAGCCTCCCGCCCGAGGTCAACCGCACCTTCGACATCGGCGGGCCCGAGGTGCTCACCTACCGCGAGATGATCGGGCGGTTCTCCGACGCCACGGGTCGCCGCCGGCCGCTCGTCGTGACCGTGCCCGTGCTGACACCGCGCCTCGCGAGCCACTGGGTGGGGCTCGTCACCCCGATCTCTGCGGGGCTGGCCAAGCCGCTCGTCGGCAGCCTCGTGCACGAGGTCGTCGCCAAGGAGAACGACCTGCAGGGACTCGTCGACGTACCCGGCGGCTTCACCGACTTCGACACGGCTGTCCGGTCGGCCATGCGCACCGTGAAGCCCGACACCGCGACGCGCAACCTCGCGCTGACCAGCGCCGCCACGGTGGCCAGTGCCACCCTCGGTTCGCTTGCCACGCAACCGAACTCCGCGTGGTACCGCTCGCTCGAGCTTCCCGACTGGCAGCCCCCGACGCTCGCCTTCCCGGTCGTGTGGACGGCCCTCTACGCCGACATCGCGGCCACGTCTGCGACGGCGCTCAACGCGTACGACAAGGCGGGCGACACCGAGGGTCGCAACGCCTACCTCAAGGCGTTCGGCACCAACCTCGCCCTCAACGCGGCGTGGAGCGTCCTCTTCTGGCGCGTCCGCAAGCCATGGGTGGCCGCCGTCGAGGCCGCCCTGCTCACCGCGAGCTCTGCCGACCTGGCCCGACGCGCGGGGACGGTCAGCAAGGGCGCCGGAATCGTCCTG
The DNA here is from genome assembly GCF_056400505.1 of Terrabacter sp. P5_B1. Taxonomy (NCBI): domain Bacteria; kingdom Bacillati; phylum Actinomycetota; class Actinomycetes; order Micrococcales; family Intrasporangiaceae; genus Terrabacter; species Terrabacter sp. P5_B1. The sequence continues at coordinate 190 of NZ_JBFULD010000042.1, read as the reverse complement.
TCGCCGTATGCCGCGTGGTGCGGTTTCGCCACCGCCCTCTCGACCGCGATCGCTCGGCGCAACCGCTGACGGCGGCTCGATGGCGGCGTATGTGCCTCTCTAGCGCTGCGCCGATACAGCGCCAGACAGCCCTCGAGAGTTGAGCACTCGACCGTCGAGTGCCCATTCCCGCACGCGCCCGTCCGTCGGG
>NZ_JBFULD010000041.1:0-18024 GCF_056400505.1 Terrabacter sp. P5_B1 | reverse complement strand
ACGCAGGGCCGCGGCGGCGGCATCCCTGGCCCGGGCGGTCGCCTTGACCTTGTCTTCCGGCCGGATCCGCTTCGTCAGGTCGGCGCGCTCGACGAGGGTGGTCACCAGCATGTCGGTCGCCGGGTGCACACCGACCGCCTCGTCGCCGCTGAAGACGATCCAGTGGGCCGCATCGCCCTTGTAGACCTTGAGGATGCTGCCGTCGGCGAGGGACCTCGCGTGAGCCATCGCCTGCCGGCGGGCGCGTTCGCTCGAGATCGCCTTGTCGGCGGCCTCCTTGGCCGGCGCGCGCAGCGCCTGGGTTGCCACCCAGATCTGGGGGCCGTACTTGATGCCGAGCTTGACGCCCTGGGTGACGAGCTTGCCCTTGCCTGCCATGGTGATGACTCCTCAGCGCCCCGGGCGCGCCGGGACTGTCGCCGGGACCGCGCGCGCCGTGGCCTGACGTCCGCGCGGACCTTCTCGGGCCAACCCTAGTCTGGGGGCATGGACAGCTCTTCTCGCGACTCCGCCCCCGGGGGCGCCGCTGCCGTGCGTCGCGTCGACTACTCCGGCGACGGTCTCGTCGAGTCCGACGTCGCGGCCTCGCCCTACCTGCAGACCCGGTCCTGGGTCGATGCCGCCGTCGCGGCGGCCGAGGTCCGCGACGACGTGCCCGAGCCCGCGGCGCTCTCGGTCGCCACGGTGGACGCGACCGGGACACCGGACGTGCGCACCGTCCTGATGCGCTTCCTCGACGCGCGTGGACCCGGTTTCGTCACCAACCTCGGCTCGGCCAAGAGCCAGCACCTGCAGGCCAACCCGAGGGTCGCGGCATCGCTCACCTGGCCGGCCCTCTACCGCGCGATCCGCTTCCGCGGCACCGCCGAGCTCATCGGCCGCGACGAGGTCGAGTCCTACTTCGACTCCCGGCCCTATGGGTCGAGGCTCTCCGCATGGGCGTCGGACCAGTCGCGCCTCGCCGCCGACCGGCACGAGCTGGAGCGCCGGTGGCAGGAGGTTCTCGAGCGCTTCCCCGACAACGGTGGCGACCATGACGTCCCGGTGCCCGACTTCTGGGGCGGTTGGCGCATCGTGTGCGACGAGGTCGAGTTCTGGGCCGGACGGCGCAACCGGCTCCACGACCGCATCGTCTTCCGCCRCACCGGTGACGGCGACCTCGCCGACGCGGGGTCGTGGACGAGGTTCCGGCTCCAGCCCTGACGGGGAGCCACGACCCGACACCTCGAGACAAGGAACAGGGCAGCCCGACGAGTCGGACTGCCCTGCTTCATCCCTGGGTGTGGATGGGGACGCGGCTATCGCGTGGCCACCTCACACGCTCCGGAAGAAATCACTTCTCGGATCACCTCCCTTCGGTTTCGATGTCACGACCGTACGTCGGGTCCGAACCGGGCGGCAAGATCTTTATGGGCAGAGCATGCGCCAGGCCGTCCCGCGGCGCCCTCACGCGCCCAACCTCGGGATCCGGCGCGACCGCGGCCAGGAGGGGGCGGACGAGAAGGGCAGGACGCCCGACTCCGAGGCTGTTTCACCCTCGTCCTCCGCCGGCCGGGACGCGGACAGGCTCGCGCCGCCGACGAGCATCGCCAGCAGCACCGGCAGCTCGAGGTAGGCCGCGTAGCTCGAGAGGGCGGCATACACCGTCCGACCCTGGGCGAAGTCGAGCCCGAAGAGCACGGCGAAGAGCGCAGCCGCGACGAAGCCGGCGGCCCAGAGCCGCGGGCCCGTCGCCCACGGCAGGCGCGCCTCGAAGGCGGCGGACGCGTCGGGAGCCACCCGCGGCATGAGGGCCACCCAGACGACGTAGGTCATCGTCTGCAGGAAGGCGAACACGGTGAGCAGCCGCAGGCCGACGACCGTCGCGGCCGTGCCGGGCAGGGCGCTGGAGGTCAGGACGGAATGACCGTCGCCGACGACGCTGCGCACCATCCCGGGGTCTGCGGTCAGCGACCCGTCCAGCAGCCCGGTCAGGATCAGGGCCGGGATGGCGACGACCCAGAGCAGCTGCACCGCCCGGAACGCCCGACGTCCCCGGCGCGACGTGATGCGCCGGGACCACTCCCACAGGAAGAAGAGGGGAACGACGTGGTGGAGGTGGGCCAGCACGACGACGTGATGGGCCGGGAAGGTCAGCGACGCGGCGGCCGCGGCACCGATGACCAACCAGGCCGCCACCAGACGGCGGCCGACCAGCACGTGGTGGGCGGCGGCCAGGAGGACGGCATACCCCAGGACGATCTCCGCGAGGACGGCCGGCCGTCCGACGACGCCGACGAGGAGGCGGCAGATCACGACGCCCGTGGCCAGCGCGACGAGCAGATCGAGGAAGGGGCGGCCCAGGACACCCCCGAACCGCCCGACGACGTAGCGGATCTCGAGGAGGTTGTGCAGGACCCCGAAGAGGATGAGCCCGATGACGGCCGTGGCCATTGGCGCCCCGAGCGCGGCCGCCAGGGACAGGGCGACCGACCCGAGCATGACGAGCGTGATCGAGAGCGAGCGCGTCACCGAGCTCGCTCCGTTCGCCACCTCGCCCTCGGCCACCCGCCCATGTTTTCGTCGGCCCGTCGGACCGGCCACCGGAGAAACCCAATCGTTAGGGTCCTGTGGCGTGACCGAGATTCGCGAAGAGGGCGCGCGGGGGCGCAGCGGCAGCCTGCGCGCGATCGCGCTGTCGGCATACGGCCCCACCCTCCTCGGGTCGACGGGCGCGGGGGCGGTCTCGCCGATCATCGCCGTGTCGGCGCGCGATCTCGGCGCCTCGGTCGGGGTCGCCGCGCTCCTCGTCGCGATGATGGGTGTGGGTCAGCTGCTCGGCGACCTGCCCTCGGGCGCGCTCGCCGCGCGCATCGGTGAGCGCCGCGCGCTGCTCGTCGCCGCCGTGATCGAGGCGGCCGGCATGCTCGTCTCGGCGCTCGCGGGCGGTCTGGTCATGCTCTTCGTCGGCGTCCTCGTCATCGGCCTCGCGGGTTCCCTCTTCGGGCTGGCTCGGCAGGCCTACCTCACCGAGGCCGTGCCGGTCGCGATGCGCGCGCGGGCACTGTCGACCCTCGGCGGGGTGCACCGCATCGGCTACTTCGTCGGACCGTTCATCGGCTCGCTCGTCATCGTTCGCTGGGGCACGGAGTCGGCGTATGCCGTCGGCGGCGTCGCGAGCATCGCCGCCTTCGTCCTCGTCCTCCTCGCGCCCGACATCACCGGATCGGCGCACCGTCTGGCCGGCGGCGGGCCCCCGCGGAGCGTCGCCTCCGTGCTCCTGCAGCACCGGCACGTCCTGCTGACACTGGGCACCGGAGCCATGTGCGTGGCCGGGGCGCGTGCCATCCGCGAGGCCCTCGTCCCGCTGTGGGCCGAGTCCGTCGGCTTCTCCCCGGCGCAGACGTCGCTCGTCTTCGGCGTGGCGGGTGCCATCGACATGGCGCTCTTCTACCCGTCGGGGTGGCTCATGGACCGGCACGGCCGCGTGGCCGCTGCCGTGCCGAGCATGCTCGTGCTCGGTCTCGGCATGGCCCTGATGCCGCTGGCGACGAGCCTCGTGGCCGTGACGGCGGCCGCCACCGTCCTCGGGATCGGCAACGGTCTCGGAGCAGGCCTCATCATGACCCTCGGCGCGGACGCGTCCCCCGCGGACGGGCGATCCCAGTTCCTCGGCGGCTGGCGCCTCTGCGCCGACCTGGGAAGGGCCGCGGGCCCGCTGGCGTTGTCAGGCCTGAGCGCCATCATGTCCCTCGGCGCCTCCGCGGTGGTGCTCGGAGTGAGCGCGGTCGTCGGGGCCGGCTGGCTGCGCCTCTGGGTGCCACGGCACGACCCCACCCGGTCTCGCGACCGCGGCCCGGCGACGAGCGGTCCGTGAGCGCTCCCCGACTCTGAGAAGGTAAGACCGTGACGGACCTGATCGACACCACCGAGATGTACCTGCGCACCATCTTCGAGCTCGAGGAGGAGGGCATCGTGCCCCTGCGTGCGCGCATCGCGGAGCGTCTCGGCCACTCGGGCCCCACCGTGTCGCAGACGGTGGCCCGCATGGAGCGCGACGGGCTCGTCGCCGTCTCGGGCGACCGTCACCTCGAGCTGTCCGACCACGGCCGGCTGCTCGCCACCCGCGTCATGCGCAAGCACCGGCTCGCCGAGCGCCTGCTCGTCGACGTCATCGGCCTCGAGTGGGAGTACGCCCACGACGAGGCCTGCCGGTGGGAGCACGTCATGTCCGAGAAGGTCGAGCGCAAGATCCTCGGTCTCATCGGCGAGGGCCTCGAGTCGCCCTACGGCAACCCCATCCCGGGTCTCGACGAGCTGGGGGTGCGCCAGGATGCGGACTTCCTCACCGGTCTGAGCACCCTGGCCGCCGCTGTCGGCGACGCCCCGGCGGTCGTGACGATCCGTCGCATCGGCGAGCCCGTGCAGGTCGACCCGGAGGCGCTCGCCCTGCTGACGAGCGCCGGGGTGGTGCCCGGTGCCCGGGTCGAGGTCGTGCGCGACGGTGCCCGCGTCGTCGCCGTCCGTGAGGGCAGCGAGCCGTCCACGGGCGTCTCCCTGCCCTACACCGTCGCCGTCCACGTCTTCTGCCAAGCCGCCTGACGAGGCGAGTCGGCAGGGTTTGCCCCCTTTTATGAATTCGTTATGTGTTGTTTTGCCAGATCTTGTCCCGGTCGTTGAAAATTCTTGACTTCCGCTTGGCATCAGGGTGACAAGGCCCACCGACTTGGGTACGGTTGGCGGACTTGCTCTCCCGTCGAGCGAGTGCCCCGGGTCGAACCGCCTAGTCCTGCCATCGACCAAGAGGCTCGGTACGAACCGCATGGCAGGAGCGGGGGAACCACTTTCTCCGGGCGTCGAGAGACGCCCTTGGGGTGAAGCCCTCCGTGGACCGAATTCGGTCCGAGCGAAGGCCGGGCAGTACCTCCAGCCCGAACCCGACAGCTCACCTCGCAGGCGTCGAGAGGTCAACCGTGGCTCAGAACGTTCCCGGGCGCCATCGCGCCCCCGGTCGATTCAACGCGATCGCAGAGCTCAAGACGATCGCCAAGGAGTCTGCTCAGCCCGCCGTGAAGGGTGTCGCGATCGTTGCGGCCACGGGTGGCCTCGTCGCCTCGTTCGCCGGCACGGCGAACGCCGCTGACGGCACGAGCAGCGTCACAGCGCCCGCAGCCGTGGGCCCGCAGGTCGGCTCGCCCGTTGCCGGCAACGCGCTGTCCTCGATCGGCTACGCCGCGCCCGCCCTCAAGCAGGCCCAGGTCAAGCCGATCGTGATCGAGGACATCCAGGTCAAGACCCAGCGCGCCGCGCAGCAGGCCGCGCAGCAGAAGGCGGCCGCGGAGCTGGCAGCCCGGAAGGCTGCGAAGAAGGCTGCAAAGCAGGCTGCAGCGGACCAGGCTGCCGCCGCGCAGGCCGCCGCCGCTCGTCAGGCCACCACGCAGCGCGCCTCGCGTTCCACCTCGGCCCAGCGCCCTGCGCTCAACGCCGCGCCGGCCGCTGCGCCCGCTCCGGCTCCGGCTCCGGCTCCTGCTCCGGTTCGGGCCCCGCGGGCCAGCGGCATCGTCGGCATCGCGCAGTCGTTCTTCGGTGTGCCGTACGTCTACGGCGGCACCACCCCCTYCGGCTTCGACTGCTCCGGCTTCACCTCCTACGTCTACCGGCAGGCCGGCATCTCCATCCCGCGCACGGCTTCCGCCCAGCAGGCGGCGGCCACGCGGGTCAGCAGCCCCAGCCCCGGCGACCTGGTGTTCTTCGGCTGGCCCGCCTACCACGTGGGCATCTACGTCAGCCCCGGCCGCTTGATCGACGCCCAGCGCACGGGCACGACGATCGGCAACCACTCGATCTGGACCACGCCCTCGGGCTACGGCCGCTTCTGAGCGAGACCCTCTCACGCCGCATACGTGATGCCCCCACCGACGTCGGTGGGGGCATCACGCATCTCCCGGCCTGGTGGGCGCCCGTGGTTGACTGAGTCGATGACCGACCAGCCTGCTGCCGAGTCCACGACCCTCATCGAGCTCGACCTCTGGGGCGACCTCACCTGCCCGTACTCCTGGATCGCCAAGCGCCGCGTCGAGGCTGCCGTCGCCGCCTTCGAACGGCCGCACGACGTCAGCATGCGCCTGCGCTCCTTCGAGCTGCACCCTGACGTGCCCGTGGGCGGCCACGTGCCAGTGGACGAGCACCTGTCGATCCAGCACGGGGACGCGGGCGCCGGCCGACTCCTCAATGCCCAGGCCAGTGAGGTCGCCCAGGCCGACGACCTCGTCTTCGACTGGGACCGCGCCGTGCGCGCCAACACCTTCGACGCGCATCGGCTGTGCGCCCTCGCCGGTGAGATGGGTGGCCCGGCACTGCGGTCGGCCGCCGTCGAGCGCTTCTACTCCGCCCACTTCACCGAGGGCTTCGCCATCGACGACCACGAGGTCCTGCAGCGTCTTGCGGCCGAGTGCGGTCTCGACGAGCGTCGTGTCTCCGCGGTCCTCGCCTCCGACACGTACGCCGAGCACGTGCGGGCCGACGAGGAGCAGGCGCGGTCCATGGGAGTCACGTCGACACCGTTCGTCGTCGCCAACGGGTATGCCGCGGTGTCGGGCGCCAAGCCCGTCGATGACTACCTCGCCCTCCTGCGCGGGGTCGCCACGCAAACGGTCTGACGCTCGACGGGGGCCGGCGGTCAGGTCCCGTCTGCGGCGCCCCCTGCCTGCGCCTCGGCCTCCATCTCCGCCTGGACGGCCGTGGCGATCATGAGGCCGAGGGCCGCGGTGATGTTCTGGGCCGCGGACATGGACTTGGGTCCGCCGATGATGGGCGCCACGGCGACGAGCACGCTCTGGGCGTCCTCCAGGGTCAGCTCGGTGTCTGCGGCGGCCGCGATGTTGAGCACGTAGGAGCTTTCCGGTGCATCGACGGCCGCCAGGGCAGCCAGGCGTACGAGCATGAGTACCTCGGGGCTGAGGTTCACCCGTGCGACGGAGGCGGCTGTCATGTCCGCGATGGTGTCGATCAGGGGCGTGTCTTCTGGCATGGTGCATTCCTCTCGGCGGCGCAGCCGCTTCGTGATGTCGGGTTGTGGGTCGTTGTCGGTCGTTGCCCGGTGCGGGCGGCTCGGCCCACGGCGTCAGGCGAGGGCCTTCGCCTTGAGGCCGTCGAACTCCGACTGGGTGATGGTTCCCGAGTCGAGCAGGGCCTTGGCGTCGGCGATCTGCGAGGCAGGATTGGGGCTCGTCCCCGCGACCTGCTGGATGTAGTCGGCCTGGGCGGCCTGCCGCTCAGCCATGGCGGACATCTGCCGCTTCGTCATGCTCCGGCCGCGGACGATCAGGTAGATGAGGGCGCCGAGCCAGGGCAGGAAGATCAGGACGATGGACCAGCCGGCCTTGGCCCAGCCGCTGAGCTCGGAGTCGCTGAAGAGGTCGAAGATGCAGCGGAACCACACCATGATGGCGGCGATCCAGATGAAGAACCAGAAACTCCAGAGGAGGACCTCCCCGAAGCTGTTGGTCATGGAGTCCATGCGTTGCTCCCTAGGCTCGTGTCCCTCGGGCGGCCGTCTGTCGCGGGAGCGCAGGTGCGACGCCGAGGGAGGTGATGTGTGGCCTGACGGTCAGGCCCACGACTCCAGACTCGTTCGCCGCAAGGGGGGACGCATCGCCCGTCTCGGGTGAGATGTGCGCCGTCGTCCGGAACTGTGCGGGACCGAGGAAGACGTGGAAGGACCAGTCGACGTCCGTGGAGGACGGCGCGGGCGCGGTCGACCTGCGCGAGGACGGGTGTCCGCGAGGGCGCACCGCCAGGGTGGGAGCGCGGATGCTCGGGCTGCCCTGTGGGCCCAGCCCGGAGTCCCCACGATCTGGCCGGGGGAGCGGGTCGGTCCCGACTGCCGTGGCTGACGGATCACCCTCAGCGGATGATGCCCCGCCTGCTCCCAGCGGTCCGGGGTCCCGCCTCATCGTGTTGACGGACCGCCGGCTGCCCCGTCATCTGAAGTAGGCGAGGCCACCCGCTGCTGCGACACGGTTGGCGCTGTCGAATCCGACCGAGACCCGAMTCGGATCGGGCGGGCCGACCGTGGCGAACTCGGCCTGAACTGCCTCACGCATCTCCTCGAGCCATTCGCGCAAGCTCGGGGCGAGCTCGTTCTGGATGCCCACCAGCTGTCCCGGGACAGGGAAGTACCACTCAGGCAGATCCTCGTCGGGGGCACCCGCGAGGAGGATCCAGACGACGAGATTCTCGCTCCCGAGCTCAACGGCGCCGTACCAGAACACCGACTCGACGTGCACCCCGTTCCGGACCGATCCCTCGAGGAGCGCGCGGGCCGCCCTGACTGCGTCGTCCGCTGCCTGCTGGGGTTGCATGTGCCGGACTGTATCCCGCCCACGGAGCGCACCGAGCCGACGGCAGAGCAGTCGGGCGCGCTGGTGACGACGAGGGGTCGGCGCGGGATGGGTCCCGGCGTCAGGGTGAGCGAGCGCCGGCGCGCCTTTGAACCGCGCAGGAGGGTGGTGCCCCCGGCAAGATTCGAACTTGCGACACCCGCTTTAGGAGAGCGGTGCTCTATCCCCTGAGCTACGAGGGCGGGGCATGGCTGGAACCCTCGCTGGAAACCTCGCTGCAAGGGTCGCTGTAACCCTCGTTGTAACGAGGCCCCGTCGGGCCGGCCAACGGGGACAGGCTACTGGACCCGGGCGGCGGTCTCGCGCATGGCTGCCGCTAGCCACACGGCACGCACCATCCGCGGCATGATCGGGCGAGCGTAGCCGCCCTCAACGCGGCTACTTGTTTCATTGACGTAGGACCGGTGCCTGCGCAGGCTCTGGTCTAGGTGCCCGGGCTCGTCGCTCGCAAACGCGGCTGCCCACGCCTTAGTCGTGTGGCTCTCACATGGGTTGCGCCGCCCGGGCACCGCCGGGCAGGAGAGGCTCAAGAAGGGATTGCTCTGCTCGAAGTAGCGGTGCCCTCCACGCCCAACCAGTCATCGGTTTCGGGCGAGGGAGGTTCACATGCAAGAGCAGGTTCCGCGGGTCGTGATCGGCATGGACCCACACAAACGCAGCGTCACGATCGAGGTCATGACGGCCGACGAGACCGTCGTCGGCGGTGGCCGGTTCGACACGAGCGTCGAGGGCTACGCAGAGATGCTCGAACACGTCGCGGCGTGGCCGGAACGGGTGTGGGCGATCGAGGGTTGTGAGGGGATCGGCCGGCACATCGCGCACCGGCTGATCGCCGACGGGCAGGACGTGGTCGACGTGCCGGCGAAGCTGTCCGCACGAGCGCGGGTGTTCGCGACCGGTCAGGGCCGCAAGACCGACGCGACCGACGCGCACTCCGTCGCCCTCGTCGGTACGAGGATGGCAGGGCTGCGCCCGGTCGTGTCAGACGCGCAGCTCGAGGTGCTGCAGCTGCTGGTCGACCGTCGCCGCTCGATCGGCGACGAGCACACCGCAAGATCAGCCAGCTGCATCGGATCCTGTTGGAAATGCTGCCTGGTGGCGCGAAGAAGTACCTCTCCGCAGCCCAAGCGCGGGCTCTGCTGGCCACCGTCCGCCCACGCGACGACGTCGGCAAGACCCGCAAGCGGGTGGCGATGGAGCTGGTGGTCGACCTCGAGCGGATCTATGCCCGGAAGAAGGCCGCGGACAAGGAGCTGAAGGAGCTCGTCGCGGCGACCGGCACCTCGCTGCTCGGGTTGCACGGTGTCGGCCCGTCGGGTGCGGCGCGGCTGCTCGTCGAGGTCGGGGACCTGTCCCGTTTCCCGGACCGCAACCACTTTGCCTCCTGGACTGGGACCGCCCCGATCGACGCGTCGTCCGGCGACCACGTCCGTCACCGGCTCTCTCGTGGCGGGAACCGCCAGATCAACCGGGTGCTGCACATCATGGCCACGGTCCAGCTGCGGACCCCGACCGAGGGGCCGCGCCTACTTCGACCGGAAAAAGGCCGACGGCAAGAGCTCGATGGAAGCGATGCGCTGCCTCAAACGGCGGCTGTCCGACCTGGTCTTCCGCACCATGCTCGGCGACTACGTCGCCGGCCGGATCACCACAGTGACGGGCCCGGGAGGGCACCGGGGTAACGACTTTGACTCCAGCGTGACCGGCTCACAACCCCACACCGGCTCTTCGGACAAGCCACTTCCCGGACCCGTCACCACCCAGCGTAGAACGCCACCTGCCGACCGCGTCTTGACACAGAAGGGAGCCATGTCCGGACGTTGCCCAGCCGCCCTGGCTCGCCCCGCCCGACGTCGCTCGCTCGGAGCAATCGAGGAACATTCTTGACACCGACTACTGCGAAAGCGCAGTATCGAGGTATTGCGAAATCGCAGCAGTCGTCCGTTCGGACGTCCTCGACAGAAGGAACCGCCATGACCACCGCTGACATCCATCAGGCTGCGCAGTCGCGAGCCCACACTGTTCCCGCGGGTCACCGCCTCGTCTGGATGCTCGCGGGTGCGGCGGTTCGACTCGCGCGGTGGCGCCTGTGGCTCCTGACAGCAACCGCCTTCGGAGTGTTCGCGGGCGTGTTCTTCGCCTCGTCGGCTCCGTTCGCCATTCCCCACGTCGAGGCTGTGTGTCGTCAAGCACCTCCGGATGTGCGGTTCACCTCGAGCGCCGCAGACGTGCTCGGCTTCCTGACCGGATGCGGGGCGGCCGGCCGCGAGGCGTACCGATTCCTTCAGGTGGCCGACCTGCTCTACCCGACCGTGTTCGGGATGTTCATGGCGACGTCGATGGCGCTCGTCCTCGTTCGACTCGCTCCCGGGCGCCACGCCCTTCTCGCGCTTGCCGTGCTGCCCCTCCTCGGAAGCGCCTTCGACTACCTCGAGAACGCGTGCGCCTGGCTGGCCCTGGCGGCGTTCCCCGGACAGGCCCCCACGAGCTCCCTGCTGGGTCTGGCCTCTGCTGCCAAGAACCTCACCTTCTGGACCTCAGGAGCCGTGCTGCTCGGCGCGCTGGCCCTGCTCGCGATCGCCTGGGCCCGCCGACAGGCGCGCCCAGCAGGCGGCGGCGACTCCCGCGCCTCAGGCGCGAGCCACTGATGCCACGGGCCGAAAGGGGCTCGGCGTCCCAGACCAGGACGGAGCCACCCGCCCCTACGACCACACGCCCGGATTCCGGCCTCGCCAATGTCCTGTTCGACGTCTGGCTCGTGTCGCGGGCCGCGACCGCCATCATCGACGACGCGGTGCGGGCATCCGGGGTCGACGCCGACGAGTTCGCGATCTACTCCGTCCTGGCCTCCACGCCGGGCATGACCCCTACCGAGCTCGCCCACTGGATGGCCGCGCCGGCGACGACGGTGTCGAGCTACGTCAGGCGATTCGAACGCCGCGGCCACGTGCGCAAGATCCCGAACCCGAACGACCGCCGCTCCTACCGAGTGCAGCTGACGGCAGCCGGCCGCCGAGTCCACCAAGCCGCCGGGGAACTGTTCAGGCCAACCCTCCAGGAGGTGACCAGCCGCCTAGGCCCTGGCGTGTCCGACACCCACCGCCGGCTGCAGACGCTCCACCAGACACTTACATCCATCAACGACGATCAGCCACCCGGCCAGTGACGCGGCCAGGACGCACTCTCCTCCGCAGGTCACAAACCGCGACTACGGACCAAGGATGATCGTGCTGACGTTTCCCATCCTCACCGAGCGACTGGAGCTGACCCCGCTCACGCAGGCGGACCGGGACGCGTTCGTTGCTTATCGTCGCATCCCGGCGGTGGCACGCTGGCAGAGCTGGAACCCGGACTACGCCGACGCAGACGCGGTCGACCTCATCTCCGCCCAACCCGGCTCCATCGAGTCCACATCCGGGCGGTGACTGCAGATCGCCGTTCGGCGCCTGCGCTGGATGCCCGAACAGGCCGTGCACCTGATCGAGAACCAACTGGGTCGCGGCGCCGTGGCGGCAGTCCTCGCCGGCTCCGACCCGTCTTCAGCGCAGCCTTCGGCGCGCACCTGGTCCGTCAGCTGAGGGCACTGCAGGGCCAGGTGGACGCGGACATCCGCGGGGACACCGACGCGGAGGCTATGGCCGGGCTGGCGTTCGGCGCCTACCTCGGCGAACTGCTACGGCACGGCCAGCCCCGGAACGGCTGGGCGGACGGTGTGGTCGGCGTGTTGTTGCAGGGGACTGAGCCAACCCCGAGCTGAGCTCGTGAACTGGCGGCAGGTGCTGGTCACGGGGCCGTCCATTCGACTGCGACCGTCGACGCTGAAGGGCTGGGAGGGCCGGGGGGCGGCGGATCCAGCGATTTCTGCGCGCGCAAAGCCTGCATTCTGGCGTGAATCAACTGCTTCAACGTTCGTTGCCCGGGGACCGGGAGGCCTCACGCCTGGCGGCATGTCCGGTAAGCGGCTCACGCTTCGAGCGAGTGGTGTCGTGTCGAGTCAGACGGGGTCATGGAGAATGCCCGGGTGATCTTCGCAAGAGGCAAGACGATCTGGAGCAGCTGGGCGCTGGCGCTCGCGTCCTGCGCGGTGGGATGCGTTCTTGTCGCCGTGATTGCCTGGTCCTTTCCCGGACCGCCGATCGGGCCGATCGCCCTGGCTGTGGCGCTGGTTCTGATCGTCACTGCTAGCCGGCTGTACGTCAGGATCGAGTCGGACGGGCTGTCGGTTCCCCGTGGTCTGGGCCGCGCAACGATCCGTCGAACCGACCTGATTGGGCTCTCTATTGCGAGTGAGTCGCGGCTTGGCCCGACGGCCAGCATGTCCACGCTGACTGCACACATGGCCGACGGGTCACAGCGCCGATCTGGCTGCTGATGTCGTTCAATGCGCTGCCCGGTGGGCCTGGCTTCGCTGCGGAAGACTGCCGACCGTCTCGCACGGAGCCTGGAGGTCCCGCTGACCTGAGGCCGGGATCCGGGGCGAGCGTGCTGCGGGACGCCTCAGTGTCAGCACTGGCGTCGACACGGACGTCGTGCAGTGTCCATTTGGGCGTGCTTGGCCGCGTGGAAGGACTCACTCACCACACCGTTGTCCCAGGACACCGGTTGTGTCGGCGGCGGGATTACGAGAGGTGTCGGACCCTCCGGTCACATTTGAGCACGAGGTGCCAGAAACGGAACCGCGTACCGCAGCGCCATCACCGGCCGGTACGTCACCGGAGGTACCGCGCAGCGCAATCCCAACACCACGGTCACCCAGAACGGCTGACAAGAGCTGACGAAAGGGGGTCGCTCGTTTGCAGAGCGACCCCCTTTCGATCCGGTCAGGCGCGTGGGCCTCGACCCCCTACCCCCAGGGTGACGCGACCTGTCCCAATCGCCTGACATGCGCACCGCGGACGGTGAGGATGTGCCTTATGCGTCAGATCCTCGTGTTCCTGATGTTCCTGTTCCTCGCGCCCAAGGCGGCGCCGATCTACGTCGCCGGCCTCGTCGTGCTCTGGCTGATCCAGCGTGCCCGCCAGCCGAAGCAGTGGAAGCCGACCAAGGAGCAGGAGGCTGAGTTCCGCCGCGACCTCGCCGCGCACGAGGAGCGCTTGATGCGCCAGGGCCCGACGATCATCGTCCCGGCCGCCAGCTTCTACGCCGACCTCGAGGCGATCCGCCCCCTTGAGGACCACGGCGGCGCTGACGCCGCTCGGTAGCGCGCTCCGAGCCGGGCCTGCTCGAGAGACACGGCCCTGCGGGCGATGAACTCGATGCTCGCAGTTCAACCGACCTCAGGGCGGCAATAGCGGACGTCTGCGCCGGCCCGGGTTTCATGCCCAGGGTGCGCTGCAGGCCAGCTCCCACTGGCGTTGATTGGCCTCGATGAACTGGGGTGTCCGGAGCCAGTGCTCACCATGCCCTCGGCGCACATGTGCGCCCACGGCTGCTTGCCCGCTTGGTGCTCGGGTCAAATACCCCTCCAGGTCATCTCGCCGGCCAGCACCGCCTTGAGCACCATCCCCTTGGTAGTGGGGGTACGGGTGCGAAACCCTGGGCATGTCGTGGAGCGGGCGCGTGTCAGTAGTCGATGGACGCCATGTTGACGTCGTCGTGCCGTGCTCCTGCCGCGGGCTCCAGCGCTTCGAGGCGCGCGATCTGGTCGGTGGTGAGCGCGATCGCGTCGGCGGCTGTGTTCTCCTCCACACGGGCGATGCGGCGGGTGCCGGGGATAGGCGCGATGTCGGTGCCGCGCGTGAGGATCCATGCGAGCGCGGTCTGCGCCGGGGTGGCGCCGATCTCGGCGCCGATGGCGGTGACCTCGTCGACTAGCGCGAGATTGCGCTGGAAGTTCTTGCCGACGAACCGCGGGTTGGTCTTGCGCCAGTCATCGTCGGCGAAGTCGTCCACGGTGCGGATCTGGCCGGTGAGGAGGCCGTGGCCGAGCGGCGAGTAGGGCACGAAGCCGATGCCCAACTCGCGCAGCAGAGGCAGGATCTCCGMCTCGACGTCGCGGGTCCAGAGCGAGTACTCGGTCTGGAGCGCCGACACAGGCTGCACGGCGTGGGCGCGTCGGATGGTCTCGGGCGAGGCCTCCGACAGGCCGAAGTGCAGCACCTTGCCCTCGGCGATCAGGTCGGCGACAGCCTGGGCGGTCTCCTCGATCGGCGTCGACCGGTCCACCCGATGCTGGTAGTACAGGTCGATGTGGTCGGTGCCGAGGCGCCGCAGCGAGCCCTCGACCGCGGCCTTGACGCTCGCGGCGCTGCTGTCGACCGTGCCGGGCCGGGGGTCGGTGCCGGGGTGGTGGGAGACAAGGCCGAACTTCGTTGCGAGCACGACCTGGTCGCGGCGGCCGGCGATGGCGCGTCCTACGAGCTCTTCGCTGAGGAAGGGTCCGTAGATCTCGGCGGTGTCGATGTGCGTGACGCCGAGATCGAGGGCTCGGTGGATGGTGCGGGTCGACTCGTCGTGGTCGAGCGCACCCTCCGACGTGTAGGTGCCGGCCATGGTCATGGCACCGAGGCCGATGCGGGAGACCACGAGGCCTCCGAGGTGTGCGGTCTGCATGAGTGCTCCTGTGGGTGGATCGGGTGGGCGACGCGGATGTGGTCCCTCCAGCCAGAGAAGCAGCAGACGCGAAGCCGTGGCAGTCCCTGTCGTGGGGGCCACTGAGAGGGACCCCCAACCCGGGCTTTGGCTCTCCTACAGTTGATGACGTGACCGCACCGGACCCGCGCCCCCGAGACGCCGTCAGGGCTGAGATCCGGGAGTTCCTCAGCACCCGTCGAGCCAGAATCACGCCCGAGCAGGCCGGCCTGCCGACCTACGGCGACGGCCGCCGCCGGGTGCCCGGGCTTCGACGGGAGGAGGCCGCCCTGCTGGTCGGAGTCTCCCCGCAGTACTACATCCGCCTCGAGCGAGGCGATGCCACCGGCGTGTCCGACAGTGTCATCGACGGGATCGCCCAGGCTTTGCGCCTCGACGACGCCGAACGGGCGCATCTGCTCGATCTCCTCCGTACCGCGGGCATGCCAGCACGCGCGGTGAAACGGCGACCACCGGCGCCCACCCGGGTCCGCCCCACCATCCAACGTCTCCTCGAGGCGATGCCGACCGTGCCGGCAGTCGTGCTCAACGGGCGCCTCGATGTGCTCGGGGCCAGCGCCCTGGGCCGGGCCCTGTTCTCGCCCTGGTACGACACCGACCAGCCCGTGAACAACGCCCGCCAGGTCTTCCTCGACCCGCACGCGACCTCCCTGTTCCGCGACTGGGAGACCGTCGCGAACGACACCGTCGCCCTCTTGCGTGCCGAAGCCGGCCGCAGCCCCTACGACCGCGGGCTCTCCGACCTGATCGGTGAGCTGTCCACCCGCAGCGAGGACTTCCGGCTCCGCTGGGCCGCCCACGACGTCCGCATTCACACCACGGGCGTCAAGAAGCTGCACCACCCAATCGTTGGCGACCTCGAGCTGCCCTTCGAGTCACTGCCACTCGAGCCCGGAGCCAGCACCAGCCTGGTCACCTACCTCCCCGAGCCCGGCACCCCAACCCACGACGCGCTAGCCCTCCTCGCCAGCTGGGCCGCCAGCGAGCCGCTCCCGCCTCACGGCGCACCGGCCGACCATCGGCGACCCTGAACCAGTATTGGCCGCCGCCAAACGTCCCAATCGCGGCAGCACCGCCACTGCCACGCGGTCGCACGCCAGCGACCCCGGGCGGCGGCTCGCGGAGGCACCTGCGCTCGGCGGCATGTCCGGACGTTTGGGGCCAGCGCTTCCGGCCGACGAGGGCCCGGCAGAAGTCTCACGCGGGACAGGCTGTGCCCGCAGTAACGTCGCGCCGGGCCACAGCGTCCCGGCGTTCGTGGCGGGTGGGACGCTAGGAGAGCTGAGTCAACCCGTCCAGGGCCATCTGCAGGTACGTCCGGGGCTCCTCGAGGCGAGCCTGCGTGTCGCCGCCGTCCCGCGCTGCCGCGTCGAGAAGCAGCGCTGCGGCAAAAAGCTCCTGAAGGATGGATTCGTGAAGGCGGTCCTCGATGGCCCGCCGCTCCTGCAAGGCTGCGTACGCCGACCGGGCCGCAATGAGCTCCTCGCCAGCCTTGATGGCGTCGGTGATGTCGCAGGCGTACGCGAAGGCGCCGACCACCTCACCGTCCGCGATTCGCGGCACGTAGCGGACGTGGAAGTGGTACTCCTGCCCGTCCGGGCTGATCTGCCGACGGTGGAACGACTGGGTCATGCCGCGCAGTACGTCCTCGGCGTACAGTTCGTGCGCCCGGAGGAAGTCCTCGCTGACTATCTGCTCCAGGCGCCGGCCCGTCGCTCTCGTGTGACCCCACTTGGCCAAAACCTCCTCAGCGGCCCGGTTGGCGTAGCGAAGCGATCGTGTTCGGTCCCATACGCTGACGGCGACGGGCAGCTGATCCAGCAGCGCGAAGATTTCCGCCTCGAGACCCGCTGCTCGCTGAACGAAGCTCGGTTGGTGGCACGCCCGCGACGACGATGCGGACAACGGCCTCCCGTCCGAATCTTGTGGACCGACTAACAGGGGAGAGGTCGACACGGTGCTCGGCGGCGTGTTCGACACCGTGCCGATCCCCGAGGCCGCGGGCGACGCCTGGGCGCCCGCGCGGAGCCGGCGGGTGCAGCTGCGCAGCTCCTCAGCCAGCCCACGAAGATGGACCTCCGGCTCAACACCGGGGCTTGGCGCCTGCAGCTGGTCCAATGTCCGGCGGAGCCGGGCCAGCACCTCGGTGCCGGCGGCCACCATGAGCCGGTGCCGCTCGGTGAGCCGGGCAACCTGGAGGCTGTCTCGGAAGATCTCGGCTTGTGTGCTCAGCTCCTCGGTGATGTCGACCAGCACGATCGCGACGCCGGTGACAACCTCGCCGATGCAGACCGGGGTGTAGGTGGTGCGGTACTGCCGCAGCTCGCCCTCGCCGTCGAACAGCGCTCGTTCCTGCTCGGAACCCTCCCCCTCCAGAGCGTTCAAGAACCGGGAGCGCATCAGCCTCGCGGCATGGGTCCCGAGAACTTCCGCCAGCGGAACTCCCCGCAGTCCCTCGGTCGAACGCCCGAACGCCGCCGCCGCCGCCGCATTCGCGAAGACGCAGCGTTGGTCGCGGTCCCAGAACGAGACCAGTTCAGGGAGGCTGTCCAGGGCCGTCACCAAGCCGGAGCCGTCCAGCCCATCGAACGAACCCACCGGCTCCTGCATGACGCCTCCAGTGCGCTTGACGCCGTCCCTCGCTGCGGCCCACGTCCGACCTTCGAGACCCAAACCGATCTTGGCATGATCCGAACCCGGAGAGCGGCCCTTCAGAAGTAGCTCACGGCGGAGGTGCGCGAGGGGCCAAATCGGCTCATTCGCTGCGCCAGCTGTCGCGTGACCGCGGGCAGACCGGCACGAGCGCTCGGCGGCATGTCCGGACGTTGCAGCGATGGTGAGACCAGATGGCGCCCGTCCGATCTTCAGCGCTAGCAGTGGGCGGYGCTCAGCACGTCGGCCTCGGTACCGCGCCGAAGCGTGTCGTGTGAGTCGGCGTAGAGGAACTGCGAGATCGAGAGCGAGTTGACCTGACTCATCGTGAAGTCGATCCCGGAGGCGCCGTCCTCGGGGTCCCTTTGCACGTAGAGCGACATCGCATCCTCTGGTGCGA
>NZ_JBFULD010000040.1:0-18155 GCF_056400505.1 Terrabacter sp. P5_B1 | reverse complement strand
CGGCCGAGCAGGTCGKGTTTCCCGTCGCCGGTGAAGKCGCCGGGAGAGAAGACGGTGTTGAACATGTTCCAGCCGGCGCCGATCTGCACGCCGCCACCGGTGAACCCGCCGGCGCCGTTGCCGCGGTAGAGGAAGAGCGCCCCGGACGGGGTTCGGGCGACCAGGTCTGCCTTTCCGTCACCGGTGAAGTCGCCAGGGGAGAACACCGTGTTGAACATGTTCCAGCTGAGCCCGATCTGTGACCCGCCGGTGACGTAGCCGGCGCCGTTCCCTCGGTAGAACCGCAGGCTGCCCGTCGAGGTGACCGCAAGGACGTCAGCGATCCCGTCGGCGTCGAAGCCGTGGACGCCGCCCCCGCTCGGGGGTGCCCCGGAGCCGAACGCCTTGAGCATGGCCCGCCAGGTGGGTGGGTCCATGACCCCGGTCGCAGCGACCTGGTGCGCACTCTGCCATCCGGTCAGCGCGGCCTTGGTCTGGCTGTTGAACCCTGCCGTGGCGCTCACGTTGAGGGCGGTCTGGACGGCGGCCACGACCGGGCCGCTCGAGCCGTACCGAAGGTCCATCCCGGAGTTCGTGACCAAGGTCGTCAGCAGGGCGCTCGAGCCGGAGGGCGCCGCCACGGTCGGGTAGCTCCGGCACTGGTTCGGGTTGAAGCCGGCGTACCGCGGCGCCCAGTTCAGGTCCGGGACACGGCAGGGCCCGAAGTCCTGAGCCGCAACCGTCTTGGTCCAGTACGAGGTGCGGCCCATCGCCCCTTCCCACGACATGCTGATGTGGATGTGGTTGCGGTGGCAGTTCGTGTCCGAGCTGGTCGCCGGCGTCGAGGCGCAGTTCAGGTAGGGGCGCCACCCCTCCGAGGCGCGGTAGGTCGCCCAGATCTTGTTGTTCCAGATGACGTACATGACCCCGAGGCGGCGCGCGTTCGCGAACGCATTGCCGGCCGCGTCCGGCGCCGTCAGCCAGGACAGGAAGGCGGACGCCTGCGCGCTCTGGGTGGCGTCCCGCACGGTGAGGAAGAAGTCGATGGCGCGCCCGTCGAAGTGTTCGCTGGTCGAGGCCGGTCCTGGCGCGCAGGTCTCGACCGTGCTGTAGTACGAGCCGTACGTCGCCTTGAGCAGATCGCCGAGCCGGACGGTGCCCGGCTTGGCGACCGGGTCGCAGTCGTTGGACGGCACGTACGCGGCAGGCCGTTCGATCCCGGCAGGCATCCCGGCGGGCACAGGAGGGACGACCACTGCCGCAGCCGTTGGCAGGGCGGTCCCGGTGGCGGGCAGCGTCGCGGCGGCCGCTGGCGTCCCTGCGGCGGCGAGGGTGGTGGCAACGGTGATCGCGAGCATCGCCGACGCGAGCCTGCGTGGCCCGGCGCGACGGGTCTGGGTGTGGTCTGGCATCTCGGGCTCGTCTCGTCACAGCGGGCAGCAGCGCGGCGATATCGGGCGCGGTGCGGGGATGCGGACAATGGTGACATTTGAGACGTACTTGCGCGCGCGGAAAGTTTCAGATGGCCCGCACGGTCTCCCGCCGGGCTGCCAATGCTTCGGCGCGGTGACGCTCACCCGGACGGTATCGGCGCTTTGTCATCCTCCACGAGTGATGTCCCGAGCCCCGTGCCGAGAGCACGGTCGACCCACGCGTCGTCCGAGAATCGCTCGCACGACGGTGAATCGATGAGGAGAGCTGCCTTGGCAACTGAAACCCCGTCACGTCCTGGCGTGCAGGTCGGGTCGACCAGTGAGTTCAGCCTGTTCTTCCACGTGAAACCGGGGCACGGACCGGCGCTGCGCGAAGCGCTCGAGGCGTTGCAGGCGGCCCCCGGCTACCGGCCGGGCGACTACGAGATGCCGATCGAGGTCATCCACGAAGCCCGGTTCGTGCCCTTCGACGAGGACACCCGGCTCCTCTTCGCCACCAGCTTCGACGGCCCGTGGGACTCCTACATGGTGGACTTCGCCTCGAAGCCGCTCCAGCTCTTCGACTCGATCTTCCGGCACGTCGTGGGATATGAGGGCCTGCCCGACCTGGCAGCCGTCAAGGAGTTCATCCTCAGCGCTCAGACCACCGCCGGCGGCTATGCCCGGAACTACCCGGGCACGGTGAAGGAGATCCGCAAGGCCGAGCGGGTCAACGACGCCTTCCAGAAGGTGCTGGACGACCCCGCCGCAGCGGACGCACTGCAGCATCCGGCCCTGAAACCGTTGCTCGACGAGGCTGCGGACTGACCCGGTCGCGCCCACCATTCCCTGAGGTAGCCACGTGTCCGATCACATCTCCGGCCCCCGAGCGCTGGCGGAGCCGGTCGCCGACATCACGGACGTCTATGCCTTTCCCAGCCCGGAGCACCCGGGGCACTTGGTGATGGTCATGAACACGATGCCGTTCGCCCAACCCTCCGACGCGTTCTCGGAAGGGCTCGTCTACCGCTTCCGGGTCCGTGCCCTGAGCCTCGCGGACGGATCCGGCCGCCGGCTGTTCGACGTCGCGACCGAGGAGCTCGCCCTCGACTGTGTCTTCTCCGAGCCGTCGGTGGACGGCGACGCCGCGAGCCAGTCGGGATCGTGCACCGTCTCCTCGGGGGGTGAGGTCTCGTTCCGGGTCAACGATCCGGAGGGCGGCACGCGCGATGGTCTCCGGGTGTTCGCCGGCGTCCGGTGGGACCCCTTCATCATGGACGCCCCCGCGGCGCTCAAGACGATCGCCACCGGACAGCTCGCGTTCACCGAGCAGGGGGCGATCTATCTCGACGGCAAGAGCGTGCTCGGCCTCGTCGTCGAGATCGACTGTGCGTCGGTCCTGGGTGCCGACGTGGAGCTCGTCGGAGTCGTCGCCGAGACCCTCACCCGCGGCCGGCACAACGTGCGGATCGAGCGCGTCGGGCGGCCAGAGGTGAAGAACATGATGCTGGCGCCCAAACAGTTCGACCCGGTCAACCGCGACCTCGAGATTCGGGACCTCTACAACATGGAGGACGCGTTCCACCTCGCCGAGGGCTACCAAGGCGCCTACCGAGCGCGGTTGGATGCCAACCTCGCGTTCTGGGACGGCTTGGACGGCAAGACCGACTGGCCCCTGGACGAGGCGGGAGTGCACCCGCTCACCGAGGTCGTCCTCGACGACTTCCTGGTCGTCGACGTCCGCAAGCCGTACGCCGAACGCGGGTCCTTCTTCGAGATCGAGCATGCCGTGCTTCGAGGCCGTCCACATCAGACGTGCGGGGGCCGGGCCCTGAACGACGACGTGATGGACACGATCTTCACGCTGCTCGTCAACGCAGGAAAGGGGCCGACGATCCGCGACGGCGTGGACGCCGCCACGCGGCCCGCCACCCCCTCCTTCCCCTACCTCGCGGAGCCGAGCCCGGACCCGCCCCACCTCCCCGAGCACCACTGAGGATCTCCGTGGCCTCCTTGACCGACCCGACAGCTCCTTCGCCGCTCGAGCTCGACGACATCCAGGCGGGTGCGTTGCACGAACGGCCTTCTCCCTATGTCGGCGCGTATCTTCTCCTTCGTATCGACGACCGCCGGGACGGTCGAGAGCTCGTCCGCAGGCTGCTGCCCCTACTCGACCCAGAACGTTCCAGGACCGGGCAGGTGCCGGACGCGTGGCTGAGCGTCGCCTTCACCTACCGGGGTCTCGAAGCCCTCGGGGTGCCGCAGGAGTCGCTGGACAGCTTCGCGCCCGAGTTCCGCCAGGGTATGGCCGCCCGCGCCGCCGAGCTGGGGGACGTCGGCGCCAGCGCGCCGGAGCACTGGGAGCAGCCTCTGGGAAGCCCCGACGTCCACGTCGCCCTGTCCGTGCTGTCCCCGGATGCGGAACGCCTCGAGGCCGTTGCCGAGCGCGCTAGGCGGGTTCAGGCTGAGATCCCCGGCGTCCACCTGATCTGGCGCCAGGACTGCTACCAGCTGCCCACCGGCCGCACGTCGTTCGGGTTCAAGGACGGGATCGGCCAGCCGGCTGTCGAGGGGAGCGGGCACCCGAACTCCAACCCTCGGGAGGCACCGATCAGAGCGGGGGAGTTCATCCTCGGCTACCCCGACGAGACCGGGGGACTGCCGCCGATGCCGTCGCCGGAGGTTCTCGGCCGCAACGGCACCTACATCGTCTTCCGCAAGCTGCACACGCGCGTGGCCGCATACCGCAGCTACCTGCGTGAGAGGGCCGCCAACCGCGAGGAGGAGGCGCTGCTCGGAGCGAAGATGGTGGGACGTTGGCAGAGCGGGGCACCCTTGACCCTCAGCCCAGACCAGGACGACCCCGGGTTGGGTGCCGACCCCCAGCGCAACAACGCCTTTCTCTACGACTCGGACCTTCGCGGGTTCAAGTGCCCGGCAGGGGCGCACGCGCGTCGGGCGAATCCCAGGGACGCGCTGGCGCACGAGCTCAGCACCGACGTTCGGCTGCACCGGATGATCCGTCGCGGCACGAGCTACGGCCCGATGCTGCCCGACGGAGTGCTCGAAGACGACGGTGTGGACCGCGGCATCATCTTCGTCTTCGTCGGCTCCCACCTCAAGCGCCAGTTCGAGTTCGTCAAGACCCAGTGGCTCAACGACGGCATCTTCATCGGGGCGCCGGCCGAGAAGGACCCGTTGGTCGGGGCTGCCGACGGCGGGACGTTCACCATTCCGCAGCAACCGATCCGGCGCAGACTGCACGACCTGCCTCCGTTCGTCGTGACGCGCGGCGGCGAGTACTGCTTCGCGCCGGGGCTGCGTGCCCTCCGTTGGCTGTCGGAGCTGACCACGTGAGTGCGCGGCACGACCGAAGGAGACGGCATGACAGACCAGACCGGCACCGAACGCTGGCAGGCGCTGGACTTTGCGCCACCGGCAGCCGACGCGGTCGAGCCCGACCAGCCGGTGCTCCTCGACTACGGCGCGGACGACCACGTCGCGGTCGTCACCCTCAACCGGCCGCACGCGGACAACGCCATCTCGACCGAGATGGGTGTTCGCCTGACCGAGATCCTCGAGTCGATTGCGGTGCTTCCGGTCGTGCGCGTCGTGGTGGTCACCGGCGCTGGAGACCGTGCCTTCTCGGTCGGCAGCGACCTGCGCCAACGCAAGAGCATGACGAAAAAGGAGTGGCTGCGGCAGCGGCAGGCCTTCGACCGCACCCTCTACACGCTGCGGCAGATGCGCAAGCCGGTCATCGCCGCGGTGAACGGCATCGCCTACGGCGGCGGGTCCGAGATCGCCCAGAGCGCCGACTTCATCATCGCCTCGTCCAACGCCACCTTCGGGCAGCCCGAGTCGATGATCGGCCTCTCGGCGGGGGGCGGATCACCCGTCCTGCTCCCGCGTCTGCTGCCGCCTGGCCGGGCCATGCAGATGCTGCTCACCGGCGATCCCATCACCGCCCAGGAGGCCTACCGGCTCGGCATGGTCACCGAGGTGCACGACCCCGCCGACCTGATGACCGCGGTGCTCCGGATCGCCGACAAGATCGCCAGCAACTCGCCCACCGCCGTGCAGGCCGTCAAGCGTGCCGTTCAGCTGGGCCTGGGGCAGCCCACCGAGCAGGCGATCGCCATCATGATGGAGGCGCACTGGCGCTCGGCGGTGCACCCGGACCGGGTCGAGGGCATCGGCGCGTTCAACGACGGCCGAGACCCCACTTTTCGAGATTCCGACTACTGAGGCGTGCCCATCGCCCAGCAGGCCCACCGAGCACGAGGAGAGCGACCATGACCGTTGCGGACGACGTTGCGGACCAGCTCAGACAAGCACGCGCCGACCTGATCATGATCAACCCGGCGCCGTTCAACGCCGAGGCGCCACCCGGGGCACTGACCGCGGATCTCACACCGACCGAGCTGCACTACGTGCGCAGCAACTTCTCGCTGCCAACACATGACGGGCTGCTGCACGTCGGCGGTGCCGTCGAGAACCCGACCACCCTGACGCTCGACGACCTGCAGGCCCTGCCGGCGGTGAGCCGTGCCGTGACCCTGGAGTGCGCCGGGAACGGTCGTCTCGACACCAGGCCGCTTCCGGTCGGTGAGCCGTGGGGCGGGTATGCCGTGTCCACCGCCATGTGGACGGGTGCCCGCCTGAGCGACGTGATCTCCCAGGCAGCCCCCCACGCGGCCGGGGTCGAGCTCCGTTGTGAGGGCGCCGACTCCGGCACCTACCACCTCACTCCCGTCCTGCCGGACACTCCGYCCCCCCTGACGTTCGTACGGTCCCTCACCCTGGAGCACGCCATCGACCGGGCGGCCGACATCCTGATCGCCTACGCGATGAACGACGAGCCGTTGACACCCGACCACGGAGCGCCGTTCCGGCTGGTGGTGCCGGGCCGGTACGCGGTGGCTTCGGTGAAGTGGCTCACCCGGCTCGATGTCCTCACCGAGCCCTTCTCCGGCGAGTTCCAGACCGGGCACTACATGKACCAGTGGCCCGACCGCGATCCCGAGCCCGTCGCCCACATGCTCGTCCGGGCGCGCGTCACCGATCCCGAGCCAGGCACCGCGTTGGCACCGGGCACGCACACGATCCGTGGGAAGGCCTGGTCCGGCAACGGCCCGGTGACCCAGGTGGACCTGAGCTTCACCGGGGGCGGCGAGTGGGTCCCGGCGGACCTCCAGCCGCCCACAGGACCACATCAGTGGCAGGACTGGTCGTTCGAGTGGACCTGTGGCCCCGGCCGACACAGCATCCTTGCCCGCGCCACCGACGCCGCCGGCCAGGTGCAGCCCGAAGTGCCGCCCTGGAACCGACTCGGGTACGGGAACAACGCGATCGAGGTCGCCTCCGTCGATGTGCGGTGAGAGCGCGGCCCCCGGCCTCGAACCACCGAGGGTGCGAGCGCGTGGGAGTCTGCTCGGGTGAGCCGAGACGAGGAGCTCGTCATCAGTGCGATGGCGATCAACGTGACCATCCCGGAGGCGCTCCGGTGGACCGACACGCGCCGTGGCCAGACCTTTCGGCTCGACACCCTCAACGTCCGGATGCTGCCGAACGGCCACCTCGCCGCCAAGGCCTACGGCCGCCCCGTCGAGGCTGGCCGCGGTGCCTACGTGTCCTTCACGGTGCCCGACCGGCCCGATCTCGCGAGGCTCATCGATGCCGCCGCCGACCGGGCGGGGGCGATGTGGGCCGCCCATCAGGGTCTCCAGTGAGCGGTCTGCTCCCGAGGCCACCCGAGCCACGCGGTCAGGCGGCGCCGAGGGCCTCGGGCAGGGGCTCGGCGTGCACGATGGTCAGCTCCGACACGGCGCGGGTCAGCACGACGTAGAGCCGCCGCAGCCCGGTGCGCTCGTCGGGCTCGGCCGCCGCGATCGCAGCGGGCTCGACGACGACGGTCCGGTCGAACTCGAGGCCCTTGGCGACGCTCGCCGGAACCACCTCGACCTGGTGGTCCTCGTCGTCCCCGTGGTCGCGGTCGAGCCGCCCGTGTGCAACGCCAGCCGCCGCGAGCGACGCCGACATCGTGTAGACGTCCCGGTCCGGGACGATGACACCGACCGAGCCGGGCTCCGCAGCGGCGCGTGCGACAGCGGCCACCACCTCGGCCGCCAGCCCATCCGCCCCGGCCGGCCGGATGTCGAGGCGCCCGGGGTTGTCACGCACCGACACCGGCGCACCCAGCCCCGGCGCCATCAGGGGCAGCAGACGCGCGGCGTACTCGATGACGACGGCGGGCACGCGGAAGCCGCGGTCGAGCACGACGAGGTCGTGGTCGTTCTTGCCGAGGTGACGCATCGCCTCCGCCCAGGACGCCGTGGCCCACGGCGTCGTGCCCTGGGCGAGGTCGCCGAGCACCGTCACCGACCCGGTCGAGCAGCGTCGTCCGACGGCGCGCAACTGCATGGGGGAGAGGTCCTGGGCCTCGTCGAGCACGACGTGGCCAAGGCTCGGCTCGCGCCGCAGCAGGTCCTCGATCTCGTCGAGCAGGGCCATGTCGGCGCGCGACCAGCGAGCCGCACCCTTGGTGCGAGCGGGCTTGTCCCACAAGAGGACCGACTGTTCCTCGGCGGTGAGGTCGTCACCGGCGGCGATCCTCAGGGCGTCGGCGTCGGACCACAGCCGGTGCAGCACCGATTGCGCGTCGAGCGCCGGCCACACCGACGCGACGTACTTCTTCACGGCTGCGGACCTCGCGACGGCGTCCTGAACGCGGTCGTCCGGGGCGTCGCCGGCACGCTCCATCTCGAGGAGGATGTGGTGCGCGAGCCGCTGGGGGAGCAGGTCGCGTGCGGCGGAGTAGCGCACCCCGCGGGCAGCCAGCTCCTCGACGATCTCGGCCACCTCGTATGCCGGCACGCGCCACTTGCGCACGCCGCGCGGCACCACGAGCGCCTCCGTCGGGGGCTGCAGCCTCGACCAGACGGCCCGGCGGAGCACCATGGCGAGCCGGGCGTCGCCCTTGAGGGTGGCGACGGCGACCGGCTCCTCGGCGCGGACAGCGCCGTGGTCGAGGAGGGACTCGATGGTCGCGTGCCCGACCCGCACCTCGCCGAGCGAGGGCAGGACGGCGCCGATGTGGTCGAGGAAGGCGCGGTTGGGGCCCACGACGAGCACGCCGGAGCGGTCGAGGCGCTCGCGGAAGGAGTAGAGCAGCCACGCAGCACGGTGCAGGCCGACCGCCGTCTTGCCGGTGCCCGGTGCCCCCTGGACGCAGACGCTGACGGCGACGTCGCTGCGGACGATCTCGTCCTGCTCCGGCTGGATCGTCGAGACGATGTCACGCATCGGGCCGGTGCGGGGCCGCTCGATCTCGGCGGCGAGGATCGAGCCCGCCGACCCGTCCGGCTGCGCCGGCTCACGCAGGTGCTCGTCCTCGAACGCCGTGAGGCGCCCGCGGTCGACGCCGAACCGGCGCCGCAGCACGACGTCCATCGGCTCGAGCGGCGACGCCCGGTAGAAGGCGGTCGAGATCGGGGCTCTCCAGTCCACGACGACGGGGTCGCCCGCCTCGTCGGAGACGTGGCGCCGTCCGATGTGGAACTGCTCGGCCGGTCCGTCTGCGGGGTCGACGTCGATGCGGCCGAAGAAGAGCGTCGTGCGCGGGTCGTCCTGGAGCGACGCGATGCGCCGCGCGAGCACCCAGCCGAGCACCTCGCCCGAGATCGCGTCACTCGCCTTCGACGCGTCGAGGGACTCGGCCAGCCGGCGCATCCGGGACAGCTGCTCGCGCGCGTCGTCGAGGTACGCCTGCTCCCGTGCCAGCTCGTCGGCGAGCCCATGTTCCGGTGCCGCGGCGGCGGGGCCGGCGCTCGGGGACGGGGGCATGACGAAGCCGCCTTTCGTGGCCGGGGGTGCGAGGGGGAGGCGCGAGCCTACACCCCGGATCGCCTCGACCGCCGTGACGATTCCGCGATCAGCTGGCCGCCCGGCTAGACTCGTGCGGCAACTCCCCGAGTCAATGAACGTCCGGGGCTCAGGCGTGCCCAGTGGCACCCGAACGGGCCGGCCGGCATACGAAAGTGGTTTGTGACGATGGCTTCGACCAACGACCTCAAGAACGGCATGGTGCTCAACATCGAGGGACAGCTCTGGTCCGTCGTCGAGTTCCAGCACGTGAAGCCCGGCAAGGGCCCGGCCTTCGTGCGCACCAAGCTCAAGGCGGTCCTGTCCGGCAAGGTCGTGGACAAGACGTTCAACGCCGGCACCAAGGTCGAGACGAGCAACGTCGACAAGCGCACGATGCAGTACCTCTACAAGGACGGCACCGACTTCGTCTTCATGGACACCGACACCTACGACCAGATCCAGGTGTCCGAGGCCGTCGTCGGCGACGCCGCCAACTACCTCCTCGAGAACCAGAACGCGATCGTCGCCACCAACGAGGGCCTGCCGCTCTACGTCGAGCTGCCCGCGTCGGTCGTCCTCGAGATCACCCACACCGAGCCGGGCCTGCAGGGCGATCGCTCGACCGGTGGCACCAAGCCGGCCACCCTCGAGACCGGCGCCCAGATCAACGTGCCGCTCTTCCTCGAGTCCGGCACCCGCGTCAAGGTCGACACCCGCGACGGGTCGTACCTCGGCCGCGTCAACGACTGAGCGGACGCGAATTCCCTTGGCAGCACGCAGCAAGGCTCGTACCCGGGCCCTCGACATCCTCTTCGAGGCGGACCAGCGCGGCCTCAACGCCGAGACGCTCCTCGACGAGCGACTTGCCGACCGCGAGTCGCGGGCGGCGAACAACCCCTACACCTCCGAGCTCGTGCGCGGGGTGGTCGGCAAGTGGAACGACATCAACGCGGCGCTGACCGACTACAGCCAGGGCTGGACGCTCGAGCGGATGCCCGCCGTCGACCGCGCGATTCTGAGGCTCGGCGCGTGGGAGGTCCTCTGGAACGACGAGATCCCCGACGGGGTCGCGATCTCAGAGGCCGTAGCCCTTGCCACCGACCTGTCGACCGACGAGTCGCCGGCCTTCGTCAACGGTCTGCTCGCGCGCCTGGCCGAGGTCAAGGCGACCATCGTCTGAACACTCGGGAGCGCATGGCCGAGGAACGGACCGGTGTCAGGGGGTCGGCGCCCCCGCGTTAGACTCCCTCGCGGAACATCCTTTAACCACCGTCCTGTGAGGCGGGGAAGGAGGTCCGGCGGCGATGGCTTGCCCTGACCTGAGTGCACCAGACCATTCACCGACAGATCGCTCGAGCATCCCCGACGACGCTCGCGACGTCATGACAGAGGGCGACATCTCCCGGGCGCTCCGGCGCATCGGTCACGAGATCCTCGAGCGCAACAAGGGCAGCGAGGGGCTCGTCCTCCTCGGCATCCCCTCGCGCGGGGTCCCGCTGGCCCGCCGACTCGCTGCCGCCATCGAGCAGGTCGAGGGGTCTCCGATCCCCGTCGGAGAGCTCGACATCACGCTGCACCGCGACGACCTGCGCCGCAACCCGGTGCGCACCGCGCACCGCTCGCGCATCCCGGCCGGTGGCATCGACGACCAGGTGGTCGTCCTCGTCGACGACGTCCTCTACTCCGGCCGCACGATCCGAGCCGCCCTCGACGCGCTGTCCGAGCTCGGCCGGCCCCGCGCCGTGCGCCTCGCGGTCCTCGTCGATCGCGGCCACCGCGAGCTGCCGATCCGCGCCGACCACGTCGGCAAGAACCTCCCCACCTCGCGGGACGAGCGGGTGCACGTCCGCGTCGCCGAGGTCGACGGCCTCGACGTCGTCCGCATCAGCGGGGGTGACGCCCGATGACCAAGCACCTCATCTCCTCGGCCGACCTCAGCCGCGCCGAGGTCGAGGACATCCTCGAGACCGCGTCGTCGATGCACGACCTCCAGCGCCGCGAGGTCAAGAAGGTGCCGACGCTGCGCGGCCGCACCGTCATCAACTTCTTCTTCGAGGACTCGACGCGCACCCGCAGCTCCTTCGAGATCGCGGGCAAGTGGATGTCGGCCGACACCATCAACCTCTCGGCCAAGGGCTCCTCGACGAGCAAGGGCGAGAGCCTGCGCGACACCGCCATGACCGTCGACGCGATGGCGGTCGACGCCCTCGTCATCCGTCACCACGCCTCCGGCGCCTGCCACCAGGTCGCGCAGTGGGTGCGGTGCAGCGTCATCAACGCGGGGGACGGCACCCACGAGCACCCGACGCAGGCCCTGCTCGACGCCTACACCCTGCGCACCCGCCTCGGTGAGCTCGACGGCAAGCACGTCGTCATCGTCGGCGACCTGACCCACTCGCGAGTCTTCCGCAGCAACGTCATCACCCTCAAGACGCTCGGTGCGCGCGTCACGGTCGTCGCCCCACCCACCCTGATGCCCAGCGGCATCGCGGCGTGGAGCGYGGCCGACGGGTTCGCGACGAGCTGGGACCTCGACCCCGTCCTCGACGGCGACAGCGAGCACGGTCCCGTCGACGCCGTCATGATGCTCCGCGTCCAGCGCGAACGGATGAGCGGCGGGTTCTTCCCGACAGCCCGCGAGTACACCGTCGGCTACGGCCTGACCCGCGACCGGCTCGAGCGGCTCGTCGCCCGCAACCCCGACGTGCTCGTGCTCCACCCCGGCCCGATGAACCGGGGGCTCGAGATCGCCCCCGAGGCGGCCGACTCGCCGCAGTCGGTCGTCCTCGACCAGGTCTCCGCCGGTGTCGCCGTCCGGATGGCCGTGCTCTACCACCTGCTCGCGGGCGACGACACGCCCCCGGTCGCCGCCGGAGCCGTCCCCGCCACCGAAGGAGCCGTCCGATGACCCGCCTCGTGATCCGCGGCGCCCGCCTCCTCGGCACCGAGTCGGCCGACCTGCTCGTCGAGGACGGCGTCATCACCGAGGTCGGCTCGGTGTCCGCGCCGGCCGACGCCGAGGTGCTCGACGCCGACGGCCTCGTGGCCCTCCCCGGCCTCGTCGACCTCCACGTGCACCTGCGAGAGCCGGGCCGCGAGGACGCCGAGACCATCGCCACCGGGTCCGCGGCCGCGGCAGCCGGCGGCTTCACCGCCGTCTTCGCCATGGCCAACACGAGCCCCGTGACGGACACCGCCGAAGCTGCCGAACGCGTCCTCGACCTCGGGCGCGCGTGCGGCCTCACCGAGGTGGTCCCCGTCGGTGCCGTGACGAAGGGACTGGAGGGCGCCGAGCTCGCCGAGCTCGGCCTCATGGCCCGGTCGCGGGCGAAGGTGCGCGTCTTCAGCGACGACGGTCACTGCGTCCACGACGCGCGCATCATGCGGCGCGCGCTCGAGTACGTCAAACCCTTCGACGGCGTCATCAGCCAGCACGCGCAGGACCCGCGCCTCGCCGGCCGCGAGGCCTGCTGCCACGAGGGCGAGGTGTCCGGTCGTCTCGGGCTGCCCGGCTGGCCGGGCATCGCCGAGGAGTCGATCGTCGCGCGCGACGTCATGCTCGCGCGGCACACCGGCTCGCGGGTCCACGTCGCCCACGTCTCCACCGCGGGCACCGTCGAGGTCATCCGGTGGGCCAAGGCCCAGGGCATCGCGGTCACCGCTGAGGTCACGCCGCACCACCTGGCGCTGACCACCGACCTGCTCGTCGGATACGACCCCGTCTTCAAGGTCAACCCGCCGCTGCGGCCCACGGAGGACGTCGAGGCGCTGCGCGCGGCCCTGGCGGACGGCACCATCGACGCCGTCGCCACCGACCACGCGCCACACGCGCGCCACGACAAGGAGCACGCCTTCGTCGACGCGGCGTTCGGCATGCTCGGCCTCGAGACGGCCCTGTCGGTCGTCAGCGACGTCATGGTCCGGTCGGGCCTGCTCAGCTGGGCCGACGTCGCCCGGGTCATGTCGAGCGCCCCGGCCCGCATCGGTGGACTCGCCCACCAGGGAAGGGAGCTCGCCGTCGGCAGTCCCGCCCACATCACCCTCGTCGACCCCGGTCGCGAGGTCACGGTCGACGCCGCAGCGAGCCGCAGTCGCTCGCGCAACAACCCGTGGCACGGGCGCACCCTGCAGGGAGCCGTCCTCGCGACGGTCCACTCCGGACGCGTCACCCACGACCTCCGCAATGGGGCGGACACCCCACGAGAACTGACGAACGCAACGACCACGGGAGCTGACCTGTGACCACCCAGACACCGCTGACCGTGCCGAGCCGCGACAGCCGGCCCCGACGCGCGCGAGTGGGGGCGACCCTCGTTCTCGAGGACGGCCGCACGTTCCGGGGGGCGTCCTACGGCGCCCTCGGCGAGACCGTCGGGGAGGCGGTCTTCTCGACCGGCATGACCGGATACCAGGAGACCCTCACCGACCCGAGCTACCACCGCCAGGTCATCGTCATGACCTCGCCGCACGTCGGCAACACCGGCGTCAACACCGAGGACGACGAGAGCACCCGCATCTGGGTGGCCGGCTACGTCGTGCGCGACCCCGCGATCCGCTCCTCGAACTGGCGCGCCACCCGTGAGCTCGAGGACGAGCTCGTCGACCAGGGCGTCGTCGGGATCTGCGACCTCGACACGCGGGCGCTGACCCGCCACCTGCGCGAGCGCGGAGCGATGCGGGTCGGCATCTTCAGCGGCGACGCCGCCGACCGTCCCGACGCCGAGCTGCTCGAGGCGGTGCGCACGAGCCCGCAGATGGCCGGGGCCGCCCTGGCCGCGGAGGTCACGACGGCCGAGCCGTATGCCGTCCCACCCGTCGGCGAGAAGCGCTTCACCGTCGCCGCCATCGACCTCGGCATCAAGGCGATGACGCCCGCGCTCATGGCCCGGCGCGGCATCGAGGTGCACGTCCTGCCCGCCACCGCGACGATCGACGACGTCCTCGCGGTGGGGCAGTCCGGCCCGGACGGGGTCTTCTTCTCCAACGGCCCCGGCGACCCGTCGACCGCCGAGCACGAGGTGGCACTGCTGCGCGAGGTCCTCGACCGCGGCATCCCCTTCTTCGGCATCTGCTTCGGCAACCAGCTCCTCGGCCGCGCCCTCGGCTTCGGCACGTACAAGCTGAAGTACGGCCACCGCGGCATCAACCAGCCGGTCATGGACCGCACGACGGGCAAGGTCGAGGTCACCGCGCACAACCACGGCTTCGCCGTCGATGCCCCCCTCGACCAGAACAGCGACACGGCATACGGCCGCGTGCGCGTCTCACACGTGTGCCTCAACGACGACGTCGTCGAAGGACTGGAATGCCTTGACCTGCCTGCCTACTCGGTGCAGTACCACCCGGAGGCGGCAGCCGGCCCGCACGACGCGGCCTATCTCTTCGACCGCTTCGTGGAGCTCATGACGACCAGACAGACCGACCACCAGAAGCAGGGAGCGAGCGCCTGATGCCCAAGCGCGACGACATCAMGAGCGTCCTCRTCATCGGGKCCGGMCCGATCGTSATCGGCCAGGCCTGCGAGTTCGACTACTCCGGCACCCAGGCGTGCCGGGTGCTGCGCGAGGAGGGCATCCGCGTCATCCTCGTCAACAGCAACCCGGCCACGATCATGACCGACCCCGAGTTCGCCGACGCGACCTACGTCGAGCCGATCACCCCCGAGGTCGTGGAGGCGATCATCGCCAAGGAGCGCCCCGACGCGGTGCTCGCGACGCTCGGTGGCCAGACGGCTCTCAACTGCGCGATCGCCTTGCACGACAACGGAGTTCTCGAGAAGTACGGCTGCCCGCTCATCGGCGCGAACGTCGACGCGATCAACCTCGGCGAGGACCGCGAGAAGTTCAAGGGCGTCGTCGAGCGCTGCGGCGCCGAGTCGGCCCGCTCGATCATCTGCCACACGATGGACGAGCTTCTCGCTGCGGCAGAGGACCTCAGCTACCCCGTCGTCGTCCGGCCGTCCTTCACCATGGGTGGCCTCGGGTCGGGCTTCGCCTACGACGAGGCGGACCTGCGCCGCATCGGCGGCCAGGGCCTGCAGTACTCCCCGACGACGGAGGTGCTCCTCGAGGAGTCGATCCTCGGCTGGAAGGAGTACGAGCTCGAGGTCATGCGCGACCACGCCGACAACGTCGTCGTCGTCTGCTCCATCGAGAACCTCGACCCCATGGGCGTGCACACGGGCGACTCCATCACCGTCGCTCCGGCGCTGACGCTGACCGACCGTGAGTACCAGCGGCTCCGGGACATCGGCATCGCCATCATCCGCGAGGTCGGCGTCGACACCGGCGGGTGCAACATCCAGTTCGCCGTCAACCCGCGCGACGGGCGCATCATCGTCATCGAGATGAACCCCCGCGTCTCGCGGTCGTCGGCCCTGGCCTCCAAGGCGACCGGCTTCCCGATCGCCAAGATCGCCGCGAAGATGGCCATCGGCTACACGCTCGACGAGGTGCCCAACGACATCACGCGCGAGACGCCGGCGAGCTTCGAGCCGTCGCTCGACTACGTCGTCGTCAAGGTGCCGCGCTTCGCCTTCGAGAAGTTCCCGGCCGCCGACCCGACGCTGACGACGACGATGAAGTCGGTCGGCGAAGCCATGGCGATCGGGCGCAACTTCACCGAGGCGCTGCAGAAGGCCCTTCGCTCGCTCGAGAAGCGGGACGCGACCTTCCACTGGGACGGCGAGCTCACCAAGGTCGCGGCCGAGCGTGCGCTCGAAGAGGCCAAGGTCCCCACCGACGGACGAATCGTCTTGGTGCAGCAGGCACTTCGCGGCGGGTGCACGGTGGAGGAGGTGCACGAGGCCACCGGCATCGACCCGTGGTTCCTCGACCAGATCGCCCTCATCAACGACGTCGCGGCGATGCTCGCCGACGCCGACCAGCTGACCCCCGACCTGCTCCGGCTCGTCAAGCGCCACGGCTTCAGCGACGCGCAGGTCGCCTCCATCCGGCGTATGCCGGAGGCCGTGGTCCGTGGCGTGCGCCACGCCCTCGGGGTGCGCCCGGTCTACAAGACCGTCGACACGTGCGCTGCCGAGTTCGCAGCCACGACGCCGTACCACTACAGCTCCTACGACGAGGAGACCGAGGTCGAGCCGCGCGAGCGCCCGGCCGTCATCATCCTCGGCTCGGGCCCGAACCGCATCGGACAGGGCGTCGAGTTCGACTACTCCTGTGTCCACGCGTCGTTCTCCTTGCGCGACAAGGGATTCGACACGGTCATGGTCAACTGCAACCCCGAGACCGTGTCKACCGACTACGACACGAGCAGCCGCCTCTACTTCGAGCCGCTGACGCTCGAGGACGTCCTCGAGGTCATCCACGCCGAGGCCGAGGCGGGCCCGATCGCCGGTGTCATCGTGCAGCTCGGCGGCCAGACGCCGCTCGGCCTGGCGCAGGCCCTCGAGGACGAGGGGGTGCCGATCGTCGGCACGTCCCCGAGCGCCATCCACCTCGCCGAGGACCGCGGTGCCTTCGGCCAGGTGCTCGCGAAGGCGGGCCTGACGGCTCCGAAGCACGGGACGGCATACAGCTCCGACGAGGCGCTCGTCATCGCCCGAGAGATCGGCTACCCCGTCCTCGTGCGCCCGTCCTACGTCCTCGGCGGCCGCGGCATGGTCATCGTCTACGACGACGACTCGCTCGTCACCTACGTCGAGAAGGCCACCGAGGCCTCACCCGACCACCCGATCCTCGTCGACCGCTTCCTCGACGACGCGATCGAGATCGACGTCGACGCCCTCTTCGACGGCGAGGACATGTATCTCGGCGGGATCATGGAGCACGTCGAGGAGGCCGGCATCCACTCGGGCGACAGCTCGTGCACGTTGCCGCCCGCGACGCTCGGGGACGGTGAGCTCGAGCGCGTCCGTGTCGCCACGCGCCGGCTCGCCGAGGGCATCGGCGTCCGTGGCCTCATGAACGTCCAGTTCGCCCTGGCGCAGGACATCCTCTACGTCATCGAGGCCAACCCGCGCGCGTCGCGCACCGTGCCGTTCGTCGCCAAGGCGACGGGAGTGCCGATCGCGAGCGCCGCGGCGCGGGTCATGCTCGGTGCCACGATCAAGGAGCTGCGGGAGGAGGGCATGCTGCCCCCCACCGGAGACGGCGGTCGGATGCCCGACCACGCACCCGTCTCGTGCAAGGAGGCGGTCCTGCCGTTCAAGCGCTTCCGCACCAAGGAGGGCGTCGCGGTCGACTCGCTCCTCGGCCCCGAGATGCGGTCGACCGGCGAGGTCATGGGCATCGACGTCGACTTCGGCTCGGCCTTCTCCAAGGCCCAGCAGGGCGGCGGCTCCGCGCTGCCGCGCTCCGGCGCCATCTTCGTGTCGGTCGCCA
Source organism: Terrabacter sp. P5_B1 (assembly GCF_056400505.1). Taxonomy (NCBI): domain Bacteria; kingdom Bacillati; phylum Actinomycetota; class Actinomycetes; order Micrococcales; family Intrasporangiaceae; genus Terrabacter; species Terrabacter sp. P5_B1. The sequence continues at coordinate 556 of NZ_JBFULD010000040.1, read as the reverse complement.
ACCGCGACAAGCGCGCGATGCTCTTCCCCGTCAAGCGTCTCGTCGACCTCGGCTTCACGATCCTCGCCACGAAGGGCACGGCCGCGGTGCTCAAGCGCAACGGCATCGAGGCCACCCTCGTGCGCAAGATCACCGAGCGCGACGGGGAGGCCCCGGGGGAGAAGTCGATCGTCGACCTCATCCTCGACGGCACGGTGCAGATGGTCGTCAACACGCCGTCGGGACAGGATGCGCGGGCCGACGGCTACGCCATCCGGGCAGCGACGACGAGCGCGGACAAGCCGATCATCACGACCATCGCCACGCTCGCCGCGGCCGTCCTCGGCATCGAGGCCGGACTGACCGAGGAGATCCGCGTCAAGTCCCTCCAGGACCACGCGCTCGACCTCGACCTCTACGGCCGGCGCGAGACCGTCACCGCCACCGCGGGGGTCGGCGCATGAGCGAGCGCGTGCTGCGCGCCCGGGTCACCCAGGAGGTCGCGGAGGTCATCGCGACGCGCCGGGTCGGGGCGTACCAGCACCTCACCCTCGTCGCGCCGGGCATAGCCGAGCTC
>NZ_JBFULD010000039.1:0-18375 GCF_056400505.1 Terrabacter sp. P5_B1 | reverse complement strand
GCGGTGGCCGACGTGACGTCGGCTCGCGGGTCGGGTGCCCGGGGCGCTGCTCACACTAGGTGTGTGTGGTCACTCGCGCCTGATCACTCAGCCGGCGAGGGCCGTGACCGTGCCGCCAGCGGCCTCGATCTTCTCCTTGGCGGAGGCCGAGAACTTGTGCGCCTCGACCTCGACCTTGACGGAGATCTCGCCCGTGCCGAGCACCTTCACCGGGAAGCCGTCGCGGACGGCTCCCTTGGCGACGAGGTCGGCGACGGACACCTGACCACCCTCCGGGAAGAGCAGCTGCAGGCGGTCCAGGTTCACGACCTGGTACTCCGTGCGGAACGGGTTCTTGAAGCCACGGAGCTTCGGAAGGCGCATGTGCATCGGCATGGAGCCGCCCTCGAAGCTCTCCGGCACCTGGTAGCGAGCGCTGGTGCCCTTGGTACCGCGACCGGCGGTCTTGCCCTTGGAGCCCTCACCACGACCCACACGGGTCTTGGCGGTCTTGGCTCCGGGGGCCGGACGCAGGTGGTGGACCTTGAGGGCGGACTCGCCCGACTTCTTGGCGTTGTCGGTCATGGTCAGTCAACCTCCTCGACGGACACGAGGTGCGTGACCGTCTTGACCATCCCGCGGATCTCGGGACGGTCCTCCTTGACGACGACGTCGCCAATGCGCTTCAGACCGAGGCTGCGCAGCGTGTCGCGCTGGTTCTGCTTGCCACCGATCTCGGAACGGGTCTGGGTCACCTTGAGACGAGCCATCACGCACCAGCCTTCGCGGCCTGGGCCTCGGCCATGCCGGCGGCACGAGCCCTGAGCATGGCCGCCGGAGCGACCTCCTCGAGGGTCTTGCCACGACGGGCAGCGACCGACTCGGGACGCTCGAGCTCGCGCAGGGCCTGGGCCGTGGCGTGCACGACGTTGATGGCGTTGTCGGAGCCCAGCGACTTGCTGAGGACGTCGTGGATGCCGGCGCACTCGAGCACCGCACGCACCGCGCCACCGGCGATGACACCGGTACCGGGCGCTGCGGGACGGAGCATGACGACACCGGCAGCCGCCTCACCCTGGACGGGGTGCGGGATGGTGCCCTGGATGCGGGGGACCTTGAAGAAGTTCTTCTTGGCCTCCTCGACACCCTTGGCGATGGCCGCGGGAACTTCCTTGGCCTTGCCGTAGCCGACACCGACGGTGCCGTCACCGTCACCGACGACGACGAGGGCGGTGAAGCTGAAGCGACGACCACCCTTGACGACCTTGGCGACACGGTTGATGGTCACGACGCGCTCGACGTACTGGTTCTTGTCGTCACGGCTGTCGCGGTTGTCGCGGCCGCCGCGGTTGTCACGGCGGTCTCCGCGCTCGGTGCGCTCGCCGCCACCGGCGGGGCCGGTGCCTCGACGCTGCTGTCCGGGCATCAGATGTTCCTCATCTCAACAATTGCGTTCACGAAGTTGCTCACAGGGACAGACCGCCTTCGCGGGCGCCCTCGGCGATCGCCGCGACCCGGCCGTGGTACTTGTTGCCACCACGGTCGAACACGACGGCCTCGATACCGGCGTCCTTGGCACGGGCGGCCACGAGCTCGCCGACCTTCTTGGCCTTGGCCGTCTTGTCACCGTCGAAGGAGCGCAGGTCGGCCTCCATCGTCGAGGCCGAGGCCACGGTCTTGCCGACCGTGTCGTCGACGACCTGGACGAAGAGGTGACGGGTGGAGCGCGACACGACGAGGCGGGGACGGACCGCGGTGCCGGCGATCTTCTTGCGACCGCGCACCTGGCGACGGATGCGGGCGGCAGCCTTGGACTTGCCGCGCTTGATGATCATTGCCATGGCTTACTTACCGGCCTTTCCAACCTTGCGACGGATCTGCTCGCCCGCGTAGCGAACGCCCTTGCCCTTGTACGGGTCGGGCTTGCGCAGCTTGCGGATGTTCGCCGCGACCTCGCCGACGAGCTGCTTGTCGATGCCCTGCACCGAGAAGCGGGTCGGGTTCTCGACGGCGAAGTTGATGCCGGCGGGAGCCTGGATGAGGATCGGGTGCGAGTATCCGAGCGAGAACTCGAGGTCCGAGCCCTTCGCGGCGACACGGTAACCCGTGCCGTGGATCTCCATCTTCTTCTCGTAGCCCTCGGTGACACCGAGGACCATGTTGTTGATGAGCGAGCGGGTCAGGCCGTGGCGCGAGCGCGAGTCGCGCTCGTCGTCGGGGCGCTTGACCTCGAGGTTGCCCTCGCCCAGCTCGACCGTGATCGGCTGGACGACGGTCAGGGAGAGCTCACCCTTGGGGCCCTTGACGAAAACGTCCTGGCCCTCGACCTTGACGTCCACACCCGAGGGGATGGAGACCGGAAGTCGTCCGATTCGCGACATGTCAGTGTCTCCTTACCAGACGTAGGCGAGGACTTCCCCACCCACGCCCTTCTCGTGTGCCTGGCGGTCGGTCAGCAGGCCGTTCGACGTCGACAGGATCGCGACTCCGAGGCCACCGAGAACCTTGGGCAGGTTCGTCGACTTGGCGTAGACGCGCAGGCCGGGCTTGCTCACGCGACGCACGCCGGCGATGGAGCGCTCGCGGTTCGGGCCGTACTTGAGGTCGATGGTCAGCGTCTGGCCGACCTCCGCCTCCTCGATCTTCCACGAGGCGATGTAGCCCTCGCTCTGGAGGATCTCGGCGATGTTCTTCTTCAGCTTCGAGTACGGCATGGAGACGACGTCGTGGTGCGCCGAGTTGGCGTTCCGGACGCGGGTCAGCATGTCCGCAATCGGGTCAGTCATGGTCATGTGGGCTCTCCGCCCTTCCTCACCGGGGTTTCGACCTTTGGCAGTGATGCCGTTCGGCGTGTGCCGTGGGGCCGACCTACGGTGTCAGAGGTGTGTTGGTCTAGGAATTGCTCTGGGCTCGACGAGCCGACTACCAGGAGCTCTTGGTCACGCCCGGCAGCTCGCCCGCGTGCGCCATCTCGCGAAGGCAGATGCGGCAGAGGCCGAACTTGCGGTACACCGAGTGCGGGCGGCCGCACTTCTGGCAACGGGTGTAGGCGCGGACCTTGAACTTCGGCTTCCGGTTCGCCTTGTTAACGAGCGCGGTCTTGGCCATGTCAGTTCTCCTTGAAGGGGAAGCCGAGCTGCTTGAGCAGCGCGCGACCCTCGTCATCGTTGGTCGCCGTGGTGACCACGGTGATGTCCATGCCCCGCACGCGGTCGATCCGGTCCTGGTCGATCTCGTGGAACATCGACTGCTCGGTCAGACCGAACGTGTAGTTGCCGTTGCCGTCGAACTGCTTCGGCGACAGGCCACGGAAGTCACGGATACGCGGGAGGGCGATCGTCACGAGACGGTCGAGGAACTCCCACATCCGGTCGCCGCGCAGCGTCGTGTGGGCGCCGATCGGCATACCCTCACGCAGCTTGAACTGGGCGATCGACTTGCGAGCCTTGGTCACGACCGGCTTCTGGCCGGTGATGGCGGTGAGGTCGCGGACGGCACCCTCGATGAGCTTGCTGTCCTTGGCCGCGTCGCCCACACCCATGTTGACGACGACCTTGACGACGCCGGGAACCTGCATGACGTTGGCGTAGCCGAACTGCTCGAGCATCGAGCTCTTGATCTCGTCCTGGTAGCGCTGCTGGAGGCGCGGCTTGGTGCTGGTGTCAGTCATTCTCAGAGGTCCTTGTCCGACGTGACCGCGACACGGACGCGGGACGCCTTCTGACGGCCATTGCGCTCGACGGTCTCGACACGCGTCTTCACGCGGGTCGGCTTCTTCGACTCGGGGTCGACGATCGCGACGTTGCTCACGTGGATCGCGGCCTCGGTGTGCGTCAGGCCACCGGTGCGGGTGCCACGGGCGGTCGCGCCGGCCTTGACGTGCTTGGTGACGCGGTTGATGCCCTCGACGAGCACGCGCGAGGTCTCCGGGTAGACCGCGATGACCTTGCCCTGCTTGCCCCGGTCGCCGCCGTTCTTCTGGCTGCGGCCGGAGATGACCTGGACGAGGTCACCCTTCTTGATCTTCATCTTCGCCTTGGCCATGTTCACAGCACCTCCGGCGCGAGAGAAATGATCTTCATGAACTTCTTCTCGCGCAGCTCACGACCCACCGGGCCGAAGATGCGGGTACCACGAGGGTCACCGTCGGCCTTGAGGATCACCGCGGCGTTCTCGTCGAACTTGATGTAGGAACCGTCGGCGCGGCGACGCTCCTTGACGGTGCGGACGATGACGGCCTTGACGACGTCACCCTTCTTCACGTTGCCGCCAGGGATCGCATCCTTGACGGTGGCGACGATGGTGTCGCCGATGCCGGCGTACCGACGGCCCGAGCCACCGAGAACACGGATGCAAAGGATTTCCTTGGCACCGGTGTTGTCGGCGACGCGAAGCCGCGACTCCTGCTGAATCACTGTCTAACTCCTGTCGTCGTGCTGGTTCTCTCGAACGATCCGCGCTCAGCGCGCATGGTTCGAGAGCCTTGCCGAACTGAATGGAAACTGCGTCTGTGGTGGGAACCAGACGGCATACGAAACGATGCGCTTGTCGGGCCCACTCCCCCAGCCACGCGGGTGGTCGGGGGGAACTCGGGGGGCGAAGCCCCCCGAGGGTTTACTTCGCCTTCTCGAGGATCTCGACGATGCGCCAGTGCTTCGTCGCGGAGAGCGGACGCGTCTCCATGATGAGCACGCGGTCACCCACGCCGGCAGCGTTCTGCTCGTCGTGCACCTTGACCTTGCTGGTGCGGCGGATGACCTTGCTGTAGAGCGCGTGCTTGACGCGGTCCTCGACCTCGACGACGACGGTCTTGTCCATCTTGTCGCTCACCACGTAGCCCTGACGGGTCTTGCGGTAGTTGCGCTCACTCGCCTGGTCGCTCACGACCTTCTCCTGCTCGCTCATGCGTCAGCCTCCTGCGCCTTGTCAGCCTTCTTGGCCTTCTTCTCGGCCTTGTCAGCCTTCTCGGCCTTGTCAGCCTTCTCGGCCTTGTCGGCCTTCTTCTCGACCTTGGCCGACTTCTTCTCGGCCTTCTCCTCCACCTGCGGGGCGGCGGGGGCCGAGCCGATGCCGAGCTCGCGCTCACGCATCTCGGTGTAGATCCGCGCGATGTCCTTCTTGACGGCGCGCAGACGGCCGTGGTTGTCCAGCTGGCCGGTGGCCGACTGGAAACGCAGGTTGAACAGTTCTTCCTTGGCCTTCTTCAGCTCGTCCGCCAGCTTGGTGTCATCGAGACCACGCAGCTGCTCGGGAGCCAGGTCCTTGGTTCCGACTGCCATCAGATGTCACCACCCTCACGCTGGACGAAGCGGCACTTCATGGGGAGCTTGTGCATCGCGAGACGCATGGCCTCACGGGCCACCGGCTCGGCCACGCCCGAGATCTCGAACATGACGCGACCCGGCTTGACGTTGGCGATCCACCACTCCGGCGAACCCTTACCGGAACCCATGCGGGTCTCGGCGGGCTTCTTGGTGAGCGGACGGTCGGGGTAGATGTTGATCCACACCTTTCCGCCACGCTTCATGTAGCGGGTCATCGCGATACGAGCGGACTCGATCTGACGGTTGGTCACGTAGGCCGGCTCGAGAGCCTGGATGCCGTAGTCACCGAAGGCGATCGTGGTGCCACCCTTGGCCGCACCGTGGCGGTTCGGGTGGTGCTGCTTGCGGTGCTTGACTCGACGGGGAATCAACATGGTCAGGCCTGCTCATTCTCGGTGCTGGCCGCGGCGGGGGCCTCGGCAGCAGCGGTCTCGTTCACTGCCGGAGCAGCGGCGGTCTCGTTGCGGTCACCACGACGGGCGCGGTTCGGGCGGTCACCGCCGTCACGACGCGGACCACGGGACGGGCGCGGAGCGGCGGCCTGCTGGGCAGCGAGCTCCTTGGCCGTCATGTCGCCCTTGTAGATCCACACCTTGACGCCGATGCGGCCGAACGTGGTGCGGGCCTCGTAGAAGCCGTAGTCGATCTGCGCACGCAGGGTGTGCAGCGGGACGCGACCCTCGCGGTAGAACTCCGTGCGGCTCATCTCGGCGCCGTTGAGGCGGCCGGAGACCTGCACGCGGATGCCCTTGGCGCCGGCGCGCTGGGCGGACTGCATGCCCTTGCGCATGGCGCGGCGGAACGCCACGCGGGCCGAGAGCTGCTCGGCGATGCCCTGGGCGACCAGCTGGGAGACGATCTCGGGGTTCTTGACCTCGAGGATGTTCAGCTGGACCTGCTTGCCCGTGAGCTTCTCGAGCTCGCCACGGATGCGGTCGGCCTCGGCGCCGCGGCGACCGATGACGATGCCGGGGCGGGCCGTGTGGATGTCGACCCGGACGCGGTCGCGGGTGCGCTCGATCTCGACCGAGGCGATGCCGGCGCGCTCCATGCCCTTCTCCATCAGGCGACGGATCGAGACATCTTCCTTGACGTAGTCGCGGTAACGCTGACCCGACTTCGTCGAGTCGGCGAACCAGCGGCTCTTGTGGTCCGTCGTGATGCCCAGACGGAAGCCATGGGGGTTGACCTTCTGACCCATCAGCGGGCTCCCTTCGTGTTCTCGGGCTGGGCAACGACCACGGTGATGTGGCTCGTGCGCTTGTTGATGCGGCCGGCGCGGCCCTGGGCACGCGGACGGAACCGCTTCATCGTCGGGCCCTCGTCCACGAACGCGGCCGTGATGACCAGGTTGCGCTCGTCGAAGGCGACCGACTCACGGTCGGCCTTGACGCGGGCGTTGGCGATGGCGCTCTCGAGCACCTTCTTGACCGGGTCGGAGGCCGACTGCGGAGCGAAGGTGAGCACCGTGACGGCGTCAGTGGCGGCCTTGCCGCGGATCAGGTCCACGACACGGCGAGCCTTCTGCGGGCTGACACGGACGTGCCGCGCCGAAGCCTTGGCTTCCATGACTTCTTCCTTGGATTCGATGGCCATCAGCGACGACGACCCTTCTTGTCGTCCTTCACGTGACCCTTGAACGTGCGGGTCGGCGCGAACTCGCCGAGCTTGTGGCCGACCATCGACTCGGTGACGAACACCGGGACGTGCTTGCGGCCGTCGTGGACGGCGAAGGTGTGGCCGAGCATGTCCGGGCTGATGACCGAACGGCGCGACCAGGTCTTGATGACGGTCTTGGTGCCCGCTTCGTTCTGGGCGTCCACCTTCTTCTGAAGGTGGTCGTCGATGAAGGGGCCCTTCTTCAGGCTACGAGGCATTCCAAAGGCTCCTTATCAGCGCTTCTTGCCAGTACGACGGCGACGCACGATGAGTTTGTCGCTTTCCTTGTGTCCCTTGCGGGTCCGGCCCTCGGCCTGACCCCACGGGCTGACGGGGTGACGTCCACCGGACGTCTTGCCCTCACCACCACCGTGCGGGTGGTCCACCGGGTTCATGGCGACACCACGGACGGTCGGGCGCTTGCCCTTCCACCGCATGCGGCCGGCCTTGCCCCAGTTGATGTTGCTCTGCTCGGCGTTGCCCACCTCGCCGACGGTCGCGCGGCAGCGCGCGTCGACGTTGCGGATCTCGCCGGACGGCATACGCAGCTGGGCGTAGGGGCCGTCCTTGGCGACGAGCTGCACGCGAGCACCCGCGGAGCGGGCGATCTTGGCGCCACCACCGGGCTTGAGCTCGATCGCGTGAACGACCGTACCCACGGGGATGTTGCGCAGCGGAAGCGAGTTGCCCGGCTTGATGTCGGCCGCGGGGCCGTTCTCGATCGGGTCGCCCTGCTTCATCTTGTTCGGTGCCAGGATGTAGCGCTTCTCGCCGTCGGCGTACTGGACGAGCGCGATGCGCGCGGTGCGGTTGGGGTCGTACTCGATGTGAGCGACCTTGGCCGGCACGCCGTCCTTGTCGTGGCGACGGAAGTCGATGACGCGGTAGGCGCGCTTGTGACCGCCACCGATGTGGCGCGTCGTGATGCGGCCGGCGTTGTTGCGGCCACCCGTCTTCGACAGGGGGCGCACCAGCGACTTCTCGGGGGTGGAACGCGTGATCTCGACGAAGTCGGCGACCGACGAGCCACGACGGCCCGGCGTGGTCGGCTTGTACTTACGGATACCCATGTTCGTGTGTCCTTATCCTTCGTCGATCTCAGGCGCCCGCACCGAAGATGTCGATCGAGCCCTCGCGGAGGGAGACGATCGCACGCTTGGTGTCCTTGCGCTTGCCGAGGCCGAATCGGGTGCGACGGGTCTTGCCCTGACGGTTCAGGGTGTGGACCTTGTCGACCTTGACGTTGAAGATCGCCTCGATGGCGATCTTGATCTCCGTCTTGTTCGCACGGGGGTCGACGATGAAGGTGTACTTACCCTCGTCGAGCAGGCCGTAGGACTTCTCGGAGACGACCGGCGCGATGAGGATGTCGCGGGGGTCCTTGGTGTGGATGCTCACTTGGTGGCCTCCTTGTCGGCCTTGTCGGCCTTCACGGGACCGGCGACGAACGCGTCGAGGGCGGCCTGGGTGAAGACGATGTCGTCGGCGCACAGGACGTCGTACGTGTTGAGCTGGTCGGCGACCAGCACGTGGACGTTCTGCAGGTTGCGGACCGACTTGAACGCCACCTCGTCGCCGCGCTCGAGCACGACGAGCAGGTTGGGACGCTCGGTCAGACCGGCGAGCAGCGCGGCGGCGTCCTTCGCGGAGGGCAGGTCGCCCGAGACGATGGAGTCGACGACGTGGATGCGGTCGAAGCGGGCCCGGTCGGAGAGGGCACCGCGCAGGGCGGCCGCCTTCATCTTCTTGGGGGTGCGCTGCGAGTAGTCACGCGGCTGCGGACCGTGGACGACGCCACCGCCGGCGAACTGCGGTGCGCGGGTCGAGCCCTGACGGGCGCGGCCGGTGCCCTTCTGGCGGTACGGCTTGCGCCCACCGCCGCGGACCTCGCCGCGGGTCTTCGTCGAGTGCGTGCCCTGACGAGCAGCCGCGAGCTGCGCCACCACGACCTGGTGGATCAGCGGGACGTTGGTCTGGACGTCGAAGATCTCGGCGGGGAGGTTCTGCGTCTTGGTTGCCATGTCGTTCATGCACCCTTCGCAGCCGTGCGGATCAGGACGATGCCACCGCGGGGGCCGGGAACGGCACCCTTGATGAGCAGCAGGCCCTTCTCGGCGTCAACGGCGTGGATCTGGAGGTTCTGGGTCGTCTGGCGAACGCCACCCATGCGACCAGCCATGCGCATGCCCTTGAAGACACGGCCCGGGGTCGAGCAGCCGCCGATGGAGCCCGGCTTGCGGTGGTTGCGGTGGGCGCCGTGCGAGGAGCTGACACCGTGGAAGCCGTGACGCTTCATGACACCGGCGAAGCCCTTGCCCTTGGTCGTGCCCGTCGCGTCGACGCGCTGGCCGGCCTCGAACGACTCGGCCGTGATCTCCTGGCCGAGCTCGTAGGCGGCGGCGTCAGCCGTGCGGAGCTCGACGAGGTGACGGCGCGGCGTGACGCCGGCCTTCTCGAAGTGGCCGCTCATGGGCTTGTTCACCTTGCGGGGGTCGATCGCACCGAAGGCGATCTGGACCGCGGAGTAGCCGTCGGTCTCGTCGGCACGCACCTGCGTCACGACGCAGGGGCCGGCCTTGACCACGGTCACGGGGACGAGCTTGTTGTCCGCGTCCCACACCTGGGTCATGCCGAGCTTCTCGCCGAGCACRCCCTTGACGTTCTTCTGAGCAACAGTCATAGCAGCCGCCTCAGAGCTTGATCTCGATGTTGACGTCCGCCGGCAGGTCGAGACGCATCAGCGAGTCGACGGCCTTGGGCGTCGGGTCGATGATGTCGATGAGGCGCTTGTGCGTGCGCATCTCGAAGTGCTCGCGGCTGTCCTTGTACTTGTGCGGCGACCGGATGACGACGAAGACGTTCTTCTCCGTCGGCAGCGGGACGGGGCCCACCACGGTCGCGCCGGCGCGCGTCACTGTGTCAACGATCTTCCGCGCCGAGTTGTCGATGACCTCGTGGTCGTACGACTTCAGCCGGATGCGGATCTTCTGTCCCGCCATCTGATGAACGTCTCTCTCTCGCTTCTGACTACCGGTTCCCTTGGCCATCCGACCCCCGAGGTCGGGCGTGTCGCGCCCGCTTCACGGTGAAAGGTGCGCACCTGAGTGCCACTTCTCGTGTGGATTGCCCGGCCGAACCGGGTAACTTGCGCTTCCCTCGGGCCTCCGAGAGGAGTCCGGGCGAGTCCCCGTCAGGAGGCTCTCAAGGGGCGGCGCCACCGACATGGGTCAGCGACGCGCGTCAAGCAACCTGAACAGTGTGCCAGAGCGCGCCCCGCACTATCAAATCGAGGTGAGGTGACCACGCAGGGCCGGCGAGGTGGCGCGGCGCGTCAGCCGAGGGAGCGGGCGCACGCCGCGGTGCCGCTGGCGTATGCCGTCGGGCGGGGACTCAGACCGGGGCGAGGAACGCGCTCAGCGCCCCGGCATACATGGCGGGGTCCTCGGCGCCCATCAGCTCACGAGTGCTGTGCATCGAGAGGGCGGCCGCACCGAAGTCGACGGTGGTCGCGCCGGTCAGCGACGACGTCACGGGACCGACGGTCGAGCCGCAAGGCAGGTCGCTGCGCGTGACGAAGGTCTGCATGGGGACCCCGGCCTGCTCGCACGCGAGCCGGAACGCGCCGGCGCCGACGGAGTCCGTGGCGTAGCGCAGGTTGGTGTTGACCTTGAGCACCGGTCCGCCGTTGACCCGGATCTGGTGCATCGGCTCGTGACGGTCGGCGTAGTTGGGGTGGGTCGCGTGCCCCATGTCGCCCGAGGCGATGACGGTCCCGGCGAGGGCGCGCCAGTAGTCGTCACGGGTGCCGCCGGCCGCGGTGACGATCCGCTCGAGGACGGACGGCAACAGCGTCGACGTGGCGCCCCGCTCCGAGGTGCTCCCGATCTCCTCGTGGTCGAAGAGGACGAGGACGGGGACGTGCGCGGGCTCGGTGGCCACGGCGTCCAGCAGGGCGCGCACCCCGGCATACGAGGTGGCGAGGTTGTCGAGTCGCGGGGCCGCGATGAGCTCGCGGGCGCGACCGAGACGCGTCGACGGCTGGATCGGGTGGGTCATGACGTCCCAGGACAGGACGTCCTCGCGGTCGACGCCGACCTGCTCGGCGAGGTAGCCGACGAAGTCGCCGGGCTCGTCACCGACGCCCCAGAGCGGCTCCATGTGCGCCTGCTTGTTGAGGCTCAAAGCCTCGTTCTGGGTGCGGTCGAGGTGGATCGCGAGCTGGGCGACGCGCAGCAGCGCGTCACGGCCGTGGAAGGTGCGGGACTCGACGCCACTCCTCCCCCGCACGGCGACCCGGCCGGCGAGGCCGAGGTCGCGGTCGAGCCAGGAGCTGAGGATGAGGCCGCCGTACGGCTCGATGCCGAGCAGCTGCCAGCCGGCCCGCGCGTGGTCGGGGTTGGGCTTGATGCGCAGGTTGGGGCTGTCGGTGTGCGCCCCGACGACGCGGAACCCCGCGGCTGGTCCCGTCCCGGCGCCGTGTGCGCCCGTGGTGTCCCACGCGATGAGCGAGCCACCGCGCACGAGGTAGCGCCGCCCCGGCTCGGTCGGCCACGGCTCGGTCTCGACGACCTCGGTGAAGCCCTCGGCGGCGAGTCGGGCTGCCGCCTGCTCGCACGCGTGGAACGGGGTGGGCGAGGCGTCGACGTAGTCGATCAGGCCCTGGGCTTCGGTGTCGGTGTCGAACGAGTGCGCCATGGCTCCCGACCCTACTGGGCGGCCCGGCACGCCGACCCACTGGCACTCGGGGGGCGGCCCGCCCCCCCCAACCTGCCGTGGGACCGGCAGTATCGAGCCATGCGACTGGTTCTGCGTGGTGCCCGGTGAGCCGGGCGGTGAAGGTCGGGGTGCAGCTGCCCGAGGTCGAGCGCCGCGTCGAGTGGCCGGAGCTCGTGACGATGGCCCGCACGGCGGAGGACGTTGGTCTCGACTCCCTCTGGCTCGGGGACCACCTGCTCTACGACCTGCCCGGTGGCGTTGCCCGGGGCCCGTGGGAGGCGTGGACCTCGCTGGCTGCGCTGGCGGCGGTGACCACTCGCGTGGAGCTCGGGCCGTTCGTCGCGTCGACGGGCTTCCACGCGCCCGCCATGCTGGCCAAGATGGCCGCCACGGTCGACGCGATCTCCGGTGGTCGACTCGTGCTCGGGCTCGGGGCCGGGTGGAACGAGCGCGAGTACACCGCCTACGGCTTTCCCTTCGACCGCCGGGTCGGCCGGTTCGAGGAGGCGTTCACCATCATCCGCACGCTGCTGCGCGACGGCAGGGCGGACATCCACGGCAGCTACTACGACGTCACCGACTGCGTCCTCGACCCCCGGCCGGCGCGCCCGGGCGGCCCCCCGCTCATGCTGGGCTCGACCAGCCCGCGGATGATGCGGATCGGGCTGCCGCACGTCGACCTCTGGAACACCTGGTGGAGCGACTACGACAACTCCCCCGGCGAGTTCGCCCGCCTGAAGGCCCTGGTCGACGCAGCTGCCGTCGAGGCCGGACGCGCAGCGGGAGACATCGCCGCTACCGCCGCCGTCTACGTCCAGTTCCCGGGAGGCGCCGGGCGGGTCATGGGTGACTCGGGGTATGCCGCCACCGTCGTCCCCGTCCACGGCTCGCCCTCCGCCATCGCCGAGCACCTCCACGCCATGGCGGAGGCGGGAGCCAAGCACGTCCAGCTGGTCCTCGACCCCATCACCGCCGACACCATCGAGCAGGTCGGCCGCGCCACCGCCCTCCTCGACCACGCCTGATTGCCTCGCGGCAGCCCGACGTGTGCATTTTTCGGGGCCAGAACACCACCCAGTGCACACAGCCCCCGGCGACAGGAAGTGAGCACTCGACGGAAGGGGAGCGCGGAGCGTCCGTCGGCGCGGGCGGCATACGAGAGGGAGCGGGGCGCCCGAGGTGGGGAGCGGCATCGGAGGCGGCTGACGGCATCCGCAAAGTGCAGGCACGCTGGAAGCGGCCGCCGAGGCTCCAGCCGCGACCCGCCTCGGGCGCACCGCCACGACAGGGCGCGGGACCGCGGTAGCGGGGTGCATGCGGAAGGGCCCGCCCCGCCGAAGCGGAACGGGCCCTACCGGAACTGCTGGTGAAGCTGGTGGAGCGTCAGATCACTTGATGATCTTCGTGACGCGACCGGCGCCGACCGTGCGGCCACCCTCACGGATGGCGAACTTGAGGCCGTCCTCCATGGCGATCGGCTGGATGAGCTCGACCGTCATGTCGGTGTTGTCGCCGGGCATGACCATCTCGGTGCCCTCGGGCAGGTGCACGACACCCGTGACGTCCGTCGTACGGAAGTAGAACTGCGGACGGTAGTTGTCGTAGAACGGCGTGTGACGGCCGCCCTCGTCCTTCGAGAGGATGTAGACCTGAGCCTCGAAGTCCGTGTGCGGGGTGATCGAGCCCGGCTTGCAGATGACCTGCCCGCGCTCGACGTCCTCGCGCTTGGTGCCACGAAGCAGCAGACCGACGTTCTCACCAGCGCGACCCTCGTCGAGGAGCTTGCGGAACATCTCGACGCCCGTGACGGTCGTCTTGGCCGGCGGGCCGGTGTGGATGCCGACGATCTCGATCTCCTCGTTGACCTTGAGGATGCCGCGCTCGATACGACCGGTGACGACGGTGCCACGACCGGTGATCGTGAAGACGTCCTCGACGGGCATGAGGAACGGCTTGTCGACGTCGCGCTCGGGCTCCGGGATGGAGCTGTCGACGGCGTCCATGAGGTCGAGGACCGACTGGCCCCACTTCTCGTCGCCCTCGAGCGCCTTGAGCGCCGAGACCTGCACGACGGGAAGGTCGTCGCCCGGGAACTCGTACTGCGACAGGAGCTCACGGACCTCCATCTCGACGAGCTCGAGGATCTCCTCGTCGTCGACCATGTCGGCCTTGTTGAGCGCCACCACGATGTAGGGGACGCCGACCTGGCGGGCCAGGAGGACGTGCTCCTTCGTCTGCGGCATGGGGCCGTCGGTGGCGGCGACCACGAGGATCGCGCCGTCCATCTGAGCCGCACCCGTGATCATGTTCTTCACGTAGTCAGCGTGGCCCGGGCAGTCGACGTGGGCGTAGTGGCGACCCTCCGTCTGGTACTCGATGTGCGCGATCGAGATCGTGATACCGCGCTGGCGCTCCTCGGGAGCCTTGTCGATGTCCTCGAACGCGAACTGGGGGTTCAGGTCGGGGTACTTGTCGTGCAGAACCTTGGAAATCGCAGCCGTCAGCGTCGTCTTGCCGTGGTCAATGTGACCGATGGTGCCGATGTTGACGTGCGGCTTGGTCCGCTCGAACTTTGCCTTCGCCACTGTGGTCCTCCTCAGGACTATCTCGTGTTACGCCGTACGACCAGGGCAGGACGTGGCGCGATGGGGTGGTTTCCGATGGAAGAGACTACGGGATGTCCCGCAGTCACTCCCCGCGGGTCTTCTTGATGATCTCCTCGGCAACGGCCTTGGGGACCTCTGCGTAGGAGTCGAACTCCATGGAGAAGCTCGCGCGACCCTGCGTCTTGGAGCGCAGGTCGCCGACGTAGCCGAACATCTCGGACAGCGGGACGAGGCCCTTGACGACCTTGGCGCCGCTGATGTCCTCCATGCCCTGGATCTGGCCACGGCGGGAGTTGATGTCACCGATGACCTCGCCCATGTAGTCCTCGGGCGTACGGACCTCGACGGCCATCATCGGCTCGAGCAGGACCGGGTCCGCCTTCCTGATGGCCTCCTTGAGGACCATCGAGCCGGCGATCTTGAACGCCATCTCCGAGGAGTCGACGTCGTGGTAGGCACCGTCGTTGAGCGTCGCGCGGATACCCACGAGCGGGTAACCGGCCAGCACGCCGTACTGCATGGCGTCCTGGATACCGGCGTCCACCGACGGGATGTACTCACGCGGCACACGGCCACCGGTGACGCCGTTGACGAACTCGTACATCGAGCCGTCCTCGGTCTCACCCAGCGGCTCGAAGCTGACCTGGACCTTGGCGAACTGGCCAGAGCCACCGGTCTGCTTCTTGTGCGTGTAGTCGTACTTGAGGACGGGACGACGGATCGTCTCGCGGTAGGCCACCTGCGGCTTGCCGACGTTGGCCTCGACCTTGAACTCGCGCTTCATGCGGTCGACGAGGATGTCGAGGTGCAGCTCGCCCATGCCGGCGATGATCGTCTGGCCGGTGTCCTCGTCGTGGTGGACCTGGAAGGTCGGGTCCTCGGCCGAGAGCTTCTGGATGGCCGTGCCGAGCTTCTCCTGGTCGCCCTTGGTCTTGGGCTCGATGGCGACCTGGATGACCGGGTCGGGGAAGGTCATCGACTCGAGCACGATCTGCTCGTTGATGTCCGACAGGGTGTCGCCGGTCGTCGTGTCCTTGAGGCCGATGGCGGCGTAGATGTGGCCGGCCATGGCCTCCTCGACGGGGTTCTCCTTGTTGGCGTGCATCTGGAAGAGCTTCCCGATGCGCTCCTTGCGGCCCTTGGTCGAGTTGACGACGCTCGTGCCCGAGCTGATGTGGCCCGAGTAGACGCGGATGAAGGTCAGCGTGCCGAAGAACGGGTGCGTGGCGACCTTGAAGGCGAGGGCCGAGAACGGCTCGTCCTTGCTCGGCGCACGCGTCAGCTCGACGGTCTCGTCGCCCGGCTTGTGGCCGATCATCGGGGGGACGTCGAGCGGCGACGGGAGGTAGTCGACGACGGCGTCGAGCATCGGCTGCACGCCGCGGTTCTTGAACGCGGAGCCACAGAAGACGGGGTAGAGCTCGGAGTTGACGGTGAGCTTGCGGATGCCGGCCTTGATCTCCTCCGGGGTCAGCTCCTCGCCGCCGAGGTACTTCTCCATGAGCTCGTCGTCCGACTCGGCGACGCGCTCGACGAGGGCCATGCGGTACTCCTCGGCCTTGGCCTGCAGGTCCGCCGGGATCTCGGCGATCTCGTACTTGGCACCCATCGTCACGTCGCCCTTGGCGTCGCCGGGCCACACGAGGGCACGCATGTAGACGAGGTCGATGACACCGAGGAAGTCGTTCTCGGCACCGATCGGGAGCTGCATGACGAGGGGCTCCGCGCCGAGGCGGTCCTTGATCGTCTGCACGGTGAAGTAGAAGTCGGCGCCGAGCTTGTCCATCTTGTTGACGAAGCAGATGCGCGGCACGTCGTACTTGTCGGCCTGACGCCACACCGTCTCGGACTGGGGCTCGACGCCCTCCTTGCCGTCGAACACGGCGACGGCACCGTCGAGGACGCGCAGCGAGCGCTCCACCTCGACCGTGAAGTCGACGTGCCCGGGGGTGTCGATGATGTTGACCTGGGTGCCTTCCCAGAAGGAGGTCACGGCGGCAGACGTGATCGTGATGCCGCGCTCCTTCTCCTGCTCCATCCAGTCGGTCGTCGACGCACCGTCGTGGGTCTCACCGATCTTGTGGTTGACACCGGTGTAGAAGAGGATGCGCTCCGTCACCGTGGTCTTGCCAGCGTCGATGTGCGCCATGATGCCGATGTTGCGGACCTTCTTGAGGTCCGTCAGGACGTCGAGTGCCACGTCAGGTTTCTCGTCTCATTCGTCGTGTAGTGAATCTCGGGGCGCCGGGGCCGCGTCTCGTGACGGGCGGGCGCGTGCCCGGCGGTATGCCGTGGAGCGAGCTCCCCGGCATACCGACCGGACCGCTGTCACCAGCGGTAGTGCGCGAAGGCCTTGTTGGACTCGGCCATCTTGTGCGTGTCCTCGCGGCGCTTGACAGCGGCACCGAGGCCGTTGCTCGCGTCGAGGATCTCGTTCATGAGGCGCTCGGTCATCGTCTTCTCGCGACGCTGCCGCGAGTAGCCGACGAGCCAGCGCAGGGCGAGCGTGGTCGAGCGGTTCGGCTTGACCTCGATCGGCACCTGGTAGGTCGCGCCACCGACGCGACGGCTCTTGACCTCCATGGCCGGCTTGACGTTGTCGAGCGCACGCTTGAGCGTGGCGACGGGGTCGGTGCCGGTCTTCTGGCGGCAGCCCTCGAGGGCGCCGTAGACGATCGTCTCGGCGATCGACTTCTTGCCGTCGAGGAGGATCTTGTTGACGAGCTGCGTGACGAGCGGGCTGGAGTAGACCGGGTCGACGACGAGCGGGCGCTTCGGAGCGGGTCCCTTACGAGGCATCAGCTCTTCTCCTTCTTCGCGCCGTAACGGCTACGAGCCTGCTTGCGGTTCTTGACACCCTGGGTGTCGAGCGTGCCGCGGACGATCTTGTAGCGCACACCCGGGAGGTCCTTCACACGACCACCGCGCACGAGCACGATCGAGTGCTCCTGCAGGTTGTGGCCGACGCCGGGGATGTACGCCGTGACCTCGATGCCGCTGGAGAGGCGCACGCGGGCGACCTTCCGAAGGGCCGAGTTCGGCTTCTTGGGGGTGGTGGTGTACACGCGGGTGCACACGCCGCGGCGCTGGGGCGAGCCCTTCAGCGCCGGGGTCTTGGCCTTCGTGGCCTTGTCCTGGCGGCCCTTGCGGACCAGCTGGTTGATGGTAGGCAACCTGGTTACTCCATAACGTTGCTCGTGGTCAGGCGTCCGGCAGGACGCTCCTTGGCTGTTCGGCTCCTCGACCCCCGAGGTCGGGCGTGTCGGAGCCGGTGCTTCCCCCTGCACTCCCCCTCTGTCCCGGTTGCCTGATGGCGTTCGGTCAGAAGGATTGCCCGGCGGAAGGTGTGCTCTGGACCGCAGTGGTGTCACGTCCGCGGGAAGCGGGCGGACAGGGCACCGAGGCCGTCATCGCGCATGCCTGAATGCGTGTCTCAGACACAGTGTTCAAGCGTACCGGGGCGCGGCACGCCGACCAAATCGGTGAGACCGGCGCACACCGGGTCGATGGGGTATGCCGGCGCTCCGGCCCGCTGCCAAGCCCCCTCAGCCGAGYCGCCAGTCACCGGCATACATGTGCAGCACCGGCACCCCGAGCGTCTCGCGGGCCTTGGAGGCCCAGTCGGTGTGGAAGGTGTCCTCGACCGCGTGGGGCTCGGTGACGACGACGACCTCGGAGGCGCCGAGGCGTGCGACCTCCTCGAGGAGGGTCGGCAGGGGGTCGTCTCCGGTGATCTCCCCTGTCGCCACCACCCCGTGCGCCTCGAGCTCGGCCAGCGTCGTCGCCAGGGCCGTGTGCGCGTCGGCATGCGCCTCGGTGCGGTCGACGGGCTTCAGCGCGTCGAGCGCCTCGCGCATCTCGAACAGGCTGAGGTGGTCGAGGAACTCCGAGAGCATGTTGCGGTCGGTGTCAGCGGGGACGAGGACCCGGTAGGTGGGGGCGTCCTCCTCGTGCAGGCCGACGATCTTCTCGACGTCGACGGGCTTGAGGGCCTCCTCGGTCAGCACGATGATCGTCGGCGCCGGGCCGCCGTCGGCCTGGTCGGTCACAACGCTCTGGTCGGTCGCATCGGTCATGCTCCCACCCTATCG